>JAFSUE010000279.1 GCA_017445435.1 Selenomonadaceae bacterium
AGAGCATTCAACCCAGCGGTTAGTATCGAAATCATCAACAGAAACAATTTCTCCGACTTTATAAACAAAATTGCTGTCAAAATCGCTGGCAATTTCAGACAATGAAGAAAGAGAACCGTCAAGATTTTCAATGCGTAAAACCTTAGCCTTATCGCAACGGCATTTTAAAGAAGTGGCGGAAGAGCGCCGCGCATCAGCAGGAATTTCCAGAACAACAATTTTTTCGTGGGCTTTTTTGAAGGCGATAAAAGAGCCTACCTCAGGACAAGCGAGCCAAAAACCGTATGTTGCATCGTTAGTTTTGACATCTGTCAAATCAGCGTCTGCCAAATTAGCTTTGCTCCCACTGCCTTTGCCATTTAACCAGTTTGAATGATTGGCTAAAATTTTCATCAAGTCTTCTGACTTCAAAATGAATCCCTCCTTAAGGCGGCAGAATTAACCACCGCCCTTTACCAAAATTACTTTGCGTGATAAAATTTTTTGCCTTTTTTTGTGACCGTTAAAGGTCTATTTTTTTTAAATTGAACTGTGTAAAAAGGCGGGCTCCAAACTTTTTGAGTAATGGCGTCTTTTTCAAGAACTACCGCCGGTATACCGTACAAACTTAGCTGAATGTAAACCATTTGAATACAGCGCTGGTCTAAATCGTAGGCGGTAACGCAGGATTGATAACAGGGATTAATGCCGTATTGTTCGAGCATATTTAAAGCACCTAAGATTATCGCACCCGACCCGCAACAAGGTTCAACGATTGAAACATAACCGTTTTTCGCAATCTCCGCTTGCATTGTTTCTTTGTCCATAGACAATTCACCCATTAAGTTGCCAATGTGATGCGGCGTAAAAACTTGACCGTTTTTCCTGTCGTTCAACTCCAACTTTTGGAAAGATTCTCCGAGTACGTCGCGGTAACGGGTTTCCACTAATGCAAGCCCCAATTCCGCAAGCATTTCAACGAATAACTGTTGCTTTTCGGCGTCGTAATGTTTAACTGTGTCTTGAAAAATCTGTTCGCGTTTCTGCCAAACTTCAAGGTCGGATTTATCGAAAGTTGCAAGTGAAGTAGCCGCCATCTTCAAAAAATCATTGAAAATTTGTGCGACACTTCCGCCCCCAGCCGCCTTATTAATCAAGTCAATAAACTTGTCGCTGTGGTTCATTTCAAGTTTCCTGCTTCACGCCTGATAAGACTGCCTAAACTCATTCCGCCGCTCATCCCAATATTACTGTCGCTTTTTTTGGCATAGCGCATAGCATCTTGTTTCCGTTTAAAATTTTTAGCACATTTGCCGCAACAAAAACGGTTGCGCTGGTCATACTTTGAATAAACATTTACGGTTTTTCCGCAGTTGGAGCATTCAAAGGTAAAAAGGGGTTCGGCATTGGGTTCATGAGGGAATTCATAAAAAGATTCGTCGCGTTCAAAGCGTGCTTTTCTGGCGCAATCTTTATCGCAGAAAATTTTGCTGGCGTATTCGGTAGTGAAAATCTTCCCGCAAAATTCGCAATGCTTAGAAAACAATTCCGCCATTTACTGCACCTTCTTAACGTAATGAACAGTGATTAAATCGTTGGGCTGAAGTTGGCAGTTGTTGTCCTTCAAGTGAGGGTTGAGGTCGCGCACTTCGTCTTGGTAATCGAAGATGTAAAGGTCGCGGGCGTCCAAATCGCGGTAATATTCGGTGACGTTCCAAAAGGTATCGCCGGCTTTAACGCGGTAGGTTTCGACGTGGATAACGTCTTGCCGCTGATTGAAATTACTGAGATTGACAGCGCCGAAGAGAAGGATAGCGGCGACAGCCAACGCTTTTTTAAACTTACTACTCAATGTGTTTGCTCCTTTCGTGAATAATGTTTACATAACAGTCGTGCCGTCGGGGATATTGGGTTCAAAGAAAAACGGCGGCGGCGTATGAATAAAATTACCTTCGTCATTTTCGACAAGATTTTCCGTTTTGCGAATCGGTTTAATTTGAATTTTTTTCAGCTTCAGTTTGGCGATAACGTCGGCAATTTCTTCATCAGTACCTTTAATAATGACTTCCAATGATTAACCTCCTTTCATAAGCTATTCAAAATTATGTGTTACACTTCCCCTGTTGAAAGGGGGTGATTATTTTGGCTAATAAAACCGTTGATATTCGCAAAGAGACCGTCAAAGCTTTCAATTTTATTTTAAAGAAAATGGAAGATGAACAAGTGCCGGTAGGTGACGTTCAACTCTGCATTATTACAAACTTTGGATGCATTACTTGCAAACTTGCCAGTTTTGAAAGCGACGACCAAACTAATGCCGATAAAATTGCGAAATTATCATTGAAATTTTGTGATAAATTGTTGGAAGAAAACGCAACAACGGCTAATGTTATCAATGATTGTGATACATTGATTCTGAAAGATGTTATATTAATGCCGTTTGCTAATCCTGAAAAACACATCACATACAGTTCAATGGTGTTATTCTCCAACCAAATTGTAGGCGTCAGCTTGGTTCAACCTCTCGCGAAGGACTTCTAAAAATTTCTTAAATTCCACAGGGTCTTTCACAGTAATGCCGCCGAAGTTAAAGACTTCTTTTTCATTATGCCGAATTGTTGCAGCGAGCAGTTCGGCAATTTCTTCATCAGTGCCTTTGATAATGACTTCCAATGATTAACCTCCTTTCATAAATCTTTGACATAAAATAATGGCGAATTTATAATTCTGAAAAATTTTTAGGGTGTGTTAATCGTGAAAAATTTTAGTGAGTTCGTGAAGGCTAACAAGGCTGAAATCTATGCGTTAGCGAAGGAAAATACTCGGTACAACGAAGACGGCGTTGCAGTCATTTCCCGTGACGACACCTGGTTTTACGAGGATGAATGGGACGAATATTTTAAGAAGTTGACAGCACCGGTTACATAGCACTTGCAATCCTTACGCCTTCAACATAGCGGTCGGCTTCCTCTTTGCTGTGGAAAACCGCAACGCATACAGGATTAACCAGACTGCTGACCTTAGCGAAAACGTGAAAAGTTTTGTTGCGCTTTTCAATGTAGGCGGAATTGCCGTCAACCTTGAAATAATGGCGCGGTCTCATCGTTACATTTACCAAATCATCAACGCTAAGCATTTTTTTACTCCTTAGCAAAAGCCCAAATTTCAAGGTAAGGCTTAGAATCGGTAACACGTTTAACAACCTCAAGTTGAACAATCTGCGAATCGTCTTTCCACAAAATGCCGTTGCAAGCGTCGAGAATACCTTTAGCAAGGTTATCAATGTCGCCGTAATTTCGATTGGTGGGATTGATGAAGTTGCGGTGGATGTGGATAGTGACGGCAATCGCGCCGTGAAGTGCAGGTTCAAAAAGTTGCAGTTTAAGCAAAGTGGCAAGGTCTTCTTTGAACTTCCTTGACTTCGGCGGGTCAACGGCAACTTTGTTGTAAAAGCGCGGTCTGCCTTGAGGAATAGCGTCAATTTGAATGTTGAAATACATTACAAACTTACTCCGTCAATCAATTCCGAATCATCGGCAGGTTTATCGACAGGCTTTTCAACGGGCTTTTCGGCAGGAGTTTTATCGATAAGCCAAGTGAAAGCGTAGCCGACTTTAGCTCCTGTGTTCATATGATTAAACAAATCCTCAATGAACTTTTCGGCGTCTTCAGCAGTCTTGAAAGTCTTCAAGCGGCGCTTTTCATCGAAAGAAGAATCTGCGACATTTTTACCGAAGTAAAACGGAAATTCGGCGTAGACAACGTATTCATCGTAATGTTTGCCGTAATTGACATTGAACGCAAGCGCCAGATTAATCCAGCAACCTTTTTCGTTTTTAATCCACATTATTTTCCACTCCTTTACTCTCATAGCCGTCATCAGTTTCAACCAAATCAGAAGGCGGCATTTTAAAAACT
>JAFSUE010000280.1 GCA_017445435.1 Selenomonadaceae bacterium
CCCGAAACGCAAATTGAATCTTTCGCGAAGGCTGGCGCGGACATTATAACTTTTCACGTTGAAGCGGCTAAACATTCTCACCGAATCATTCAGCAAATTCATGCGGCAAATTGTAAAGCTGGCATTGCGATAAATCCTGCAACGTCACTTTTTTCGATTGAAGAAATTATCGGCGATGTTGATATGGTCTTGATTATGACGGTTAATCCAGGTTTCGGTGGACAAAAATTTATTCCGTCGACGCTGGAAAAAATTTCACGGTTGAGACAAATTATTGACGCTGAAAATTTTTCTTGTGATATTGAAGTTGACGGCGGAATAAATGCTGAAACGGCTAAACTTGTACGTGACGCTGGCGCAAATGTTTTAGTTGCTGGCTCGGCGATTTACGGCGCGGAAAATATTCCTCAAGCCATAAAAGATATTAAAGGCTTTAATAATGCGTAATGCGTAATTCGTAATGCGTAATGATTAAATTTTTACCAGCTAATAGGTAATGAAAATTTTTTTCGGCACTTTAAAAATTTTTTTGTCGACGTTATAATATAAAAAAAATTTTTTAGTTGGAGAAAGGGGAAATTTTTATGGCGAATGTCAAGCAAGAATCTTTCGGCAAACTTTCCGACGGACGCGAGGCAAAAATTTTTACTTTGCGCAACAATAAAGGAAATGAATTGAAAGTTACCGACTACGGCGCACGAATTGTTTCAATTCGTTTCCGCGATAAAAGCTTTACAAATAAATTTTTGTTGAAAAGCTACGAAGATGTTAGCGGCTACGAAAAAGACGCGGCGGCAGGCATTGTCTTTGTAGATGAAGGCGAAGAGTTCAGCAAAATTATTTGGGATGCGCAGACGATTATTGAGGGCGTGAAGTTTACAGCGGAAATTGACGGCAAACACGCTGAAATTATTTACAGCATCTCCAACGATAACGAAGTTAGCATTACTTACGAAGCAACTGGCGCGGAGGATATTTCAACGCAACTTGTATTCAGCGCAGACGCTTTGCCTGATTCTGACATTAGCCCGTACGCGGAAGGCGTGGCGAAAGGTAAAATTGCTGGCAAAAATATTTACAACATTATCGACAAACCTGCAGAAGTTTTAATGGAAGTTGGAATGTTCGGCTACGATCCAGGTTGCCCGATTGATTATCTTGAGGCGGGGCTCAAAAACGCGGCGGACATTTTCTCCGCGCCGTCTAGCATTGACGTTAAAGTTTACGCTACGCAAAATAATTTACATGTTAATGAAGTTGAAGGCGGTTTCGCAATTAAAACTAGCGGTACGAAATCTGCTGACGGAAAAATTAAATCTCAAACTGTTTACGTCTTCAAAAATCGTAAATAATCTTGGTCGTGTTGAATAAATACGTAGTAACTTCAAAGTAGAAAAATCACGGTAATCACGCGACATTTCTAGCGCCCTGCGTAGTTGGACGCGTGGGAACATAAGGACACGGCAAAATATTTTTTCTATTGAAAAGTTATTCGCGAGCGCACAAATGCCGCTATGTTTCTTTTTGCTACTTTCTTTTGCGCCAAAAGAAAGTAGGTTAAAAAATTTAAAATAGAAATTCTAATTATTCAACACGCTCTTATAAAATTTTCGGCAATAAAAATTACCGTACTTTCTATTAAAGATTGTACGGCTTTTTTATTAAAATTTTCAGCTGAAAAAATTTGTGACGATATAAAAGAATATGTGACAATAAAACTTTTTTATAGCGTAAAAGAAAAATTTTTCACTTAACGAATACAAGCTAGCGTTGACATTACAAAATATAAAATTTATAATTTCTTAAAAGAATTTTCACAAAATTTAAAAAGGAGAGTGTTATTTAATGGCAGAACCTAAAAAGGTAAAAATTATGGAAACTGTCCTTCGAGACGGTCACCAGTCACTTTGTGCTACAAGAATGCGTTATCGCCAAATGGAACCTATGCTTGCCAGCCTTGATGAAATTGGCTACAAGGCACTTGAAGCTTGGGGCGGCGCTACTTTCGATACTTGCTTGCGCTTTTTGGACGAAGATCCTTGGGTTCGTCTCGACAATCTCAAGGCAAATCTTAAAAAGACTCCTATTCAAATGCTCCTGCGCGGACAAAACCTTCTCGGCTACAATCACTATTCAAATGACGTTGTAGACAAATTTGTCAAGTGCGCGTCTAAACACGGAATTGGCGTATTCAGAATTTTTGACGCCCTTAACGACGTGAATAACCTTCGCGTTGCCATTAAATCAGCGTTGGAAGCGCCAGAAAAGCCTGAAGTTCAAGGCTGCTTAGTCTACACCATTAGCCCTGTTCATAGCAATGAACTTTTCGCTAAACTTGCCCTTCAACTTAAAGAAATGGGCTGTCACTCAATCTGCATAAAAGATATGTCGGGCTTGCTTTCGCCGTATGTTGCCTACGACTTAGTCACGAAGTTAAAAGCTGAACTCGGCGATACGCCTGTTGAACTTCATACGCATTGCACGTCGGGATTTGGTCACGCTACGTACATTAAAGCGATTGAAGCGGGCGTCGATATTATCGACTGCGCACTTTCGCCGTTCTCCTGCGATACTAGCCAGCCTTGTACTGAAACAATTTTAGCAATGTTTGAAGGTAGCAAGCATGAAACGGTTGACATTCCTGCCCGCGTCGTAAATGCTCGTGACGAATCAAAAGACCTTGACCGCCAAGCGCTTACACCGATTGCTAAACATTTCTTGAACGTCAAGAAAGAATTGATTGAAGAATTTGGCTTGAAAGGCTACTTCGATGTCAATCCGAATGTGCTTGA
>JAFSUE010000281.1 GCA_017445435.1 Selenomonadaceae bacterium
ATTCGCCATATCGTAACCGCGAACTTGATAAATGCCGTCACAAACTTCAAAAAGTCCAGCGTAAGAATTGTACAGCGTATTTCGCCAAAGACTTGGATTGACGGTATCGGGAATTTTTTGTACAGACTTCATATAGTCACGCTGTGCAACATTCCAGACAAGTTTTCCATTTTCATCGTGAATTATCAGTGATTCAGGCGCTTCAATTAAGCCACGCAGTGCGTTTTCCTTTTCGCTTTCATCGTCGAAGTTGAGTATATCGTACCACTTGGAATTTGCTTGAGCTGTAATTTGTGTAGCGTCTTTAGCTGACGCAGTTGAAATTCCTAAAGTTACTGACGGCGTCAATACCAGCGATAAAGATATTGACAGCGCTTTAAAAAGTTTTTTTGAAAAAATTTTTGAACGTTTCATTTTAATCAATCCCTATCACGGCGCGAACGATCATTGCGGCGATTAGAACTGTAACTTGAGCTTGAACGATTGGAACTTGAACGTTTTGGCGCACTGCCTTTACCGATAAAATCTTTACTAGTTGAACTGCCGCGACTGCTTGAACTGCCGCCGCGATTATTACCACCGCCGTTTGAATCTCTGCGCGGAGGACGATTTGACGAAATTTCAGATGGTGACAACGTTGCCTTATGGCTGACGTTAATTTTTCCGCGCTCATCAATTTCCATAACCTTAACCGTCAATGTGTCACCAATTTTTACAACGTCTTCAACATTTGCAACGCGCTGAGCCGCTAATTGCGAAACGTGACAAAGTGCCTCACGTCCTGGCAGTAAGTCGACGAATGCACCAAAACTTTCAATGCGCGTGACTACGGCGTTTTCAATCACTTCACCAATTTCAAATTCGTGAACAATATCTTCAATCATCTTCAAGGCGCGTTTAATGCCGTCAACATCTTGTGACGTGACAAAAATATTTCCGTCGTCTTCAATGTCAATCGTGACGCCAGTTTCTTCAATAATTTTGTTGACCATTTTTCCGCCAGTGCCGATAACTTCGCGAATTTTATCGACAGGAATTTTCATCGTCATAACGCGCGGCGCATAAGGTGACAAGTCCGCCGCAGGTTCGCTGATGACTTCCAACATTTTATCAAGAATAAAGGAGCGACCGCGTTTAGCCTGTGCAAGCGCGTCACTTAAAATTTCGCGGGTAATGCCAGCAATTTTAATATCCATTTGAATTGCCGTCACGCCTTCGGTAGTGCCAGCAACTTTGAAGTCCATATCGCCGAGCGCGTCTTCCATACCTTGAATGTCAGTTAAAATCGTGTGCTTGTCACCGTCTTTAACAAGCCCCATTGCAACGCCGCTAACTGGACGCTTAATCGGTACGCCAGCTTGCATAAGGCTTAACGTACTGCCGCAGACACTGCCCATTGAACTTGAGCCGTTGGATTCTAAAACTTCCGACACAAGACGAATTGTATATGGAAATTCTTCAATCGGCGGAATGACTGGAACTAAAGCGCGTTCAGCCAATGCACCGTGCCCAATTTCGCGTCTACCGGGACTCCGCGCAGGTCTAGCCTCACCGACTGAAAAGCCTGGAAAGTTATAGTGGTGAATGTAATGTTTAGGGTATTCAGGGTCTAAGCCGTCAATAATTTGTTCATCGCCGATTGAACCTAAAGTCGTGATTGTCAAAACTTGCGTCTGTCCGCGCGTGAAAAGTCCCGAGCCGTGAGTACGCGCGAAAAGTCCAACTTCACAGCTGATTGGGCGTACTTCTTCAAGTTCGCGACCGTCAGGACGAATTTTTTCCTGCGTAATCATTTTGCGGACGACATCTTTTTTGACTTTGTAGAAAACTTCGGCAATATCTTTTTCAACGTCGGGATATTCTTCGACAGGGAATTTTTCCAAAAGTTGGGCGGTAATTTCCTCTTGCACGGCATCAACTGCGGCGTCACGTGCAAGCTTGTCGGGGTTACGAATTGCGGCATCAACTTTTTCAGGCGCAATTTCGCGGACAGCGGCGTCAATTTCTTCATTGGGGTGGAAGAGTTCAAATTCACCTTTCGGCTTGCCAATCTGCGCGGCAATATCATTTTGGAATTGAACGAGCTTTTTAATTTCTTCGTGCCCAAATAAAATTGCTTCAAGGATAATTTCTTCAGACAATTCTTTAGCGCCCGCCTCAACCATCATGACGGCATCAGCTGAACCAGCAACCATTAAGTCAAGGTCAGACAGTTCAGTTTGTTCCTGCGTTGGATTGATAATAAATTCGTCATTGATTCGACCAACGCGAACACCAGCGATTGGACCATTGAAGGGAATATCTGAAATGCAAAGTGCAAGTGACGCGCCGAGCATTGCAGGAATTTCAGGTTGGTTATCGGCGTCGTAACAAAGAATCGTAGCGATGATTTGAACGTCATTTCTAAAACCTTCTGGAAAAAGTGGGCGAATCGGTCTATCAATTAAGCGGCTACGTAAAATTCCGCTAGTTTGCGGTCTGCCTTCGCGCTTATGAAAACCGCCAGGAACTTTGCCAGCCGAATACATTTTTTCTTCACAGTCAACAGTAAGCGGGAAAAAGTCAGCGTCTTCACGCGGTTTAGCAGACGCCGTTGCGGTAGCTAAAACTGCTGTGTCGCCGTAGCGTACCAAAACTGCGCCGTTAGCTTGTTTCGCCATTTTGCCGCTCTCAACGATTAACTTTCTGCCGCCGAGTTCTATTTCAAAACTTTCCATATAAAATTATTCCTCCTATTTTTTACGTATCAAAAAATCTTTTTCGACAGAAAATATTATCTTCCTTCAATCAGCCTGTACATTCAAGGCTAAAAGAAAGGATAGTTTAATGACTTAAAAAAATTTCAAAATTAAATTAACAGCCTCTACTAAAAAAATTATAGGTGGTGTTGAATAAATAGTGGACAAAAATTTCACGCTAAAAAATAATAATGTTTTTGCTTCTTTTCTTTTCAAAAAGAAAAGAAGTTTAATAAAAATTTATATTGCAAATTGACGTTGATTTATATTGCAAATTGACGTTGAAAAATTTTGTTGCAAAAAAAATCCGCGCTTATGTTTACGCGGAAAAAATTTATTGTTCGTTAGCTACAACGTGCAAGTCGGTGGCATTGACTTACACCAGCTAAAAATTAGTCCTGTGGACGCGGCTTTCTGATAAAGCCAAGCACAATAGCGCCGATAATCGATCCGACTGCAATGGCGATTAAGTAGCCGAATGGATTACCGATAGTAGGAACAACGAAAATGCCGCCGTGAGGCGCCATAAGTGTACAATCAAAGAACATAGTTATCGCACCCGTAATTGCAGAGCCGATAACACAGGAAGGAATAACATGAAGTGGGTCGCCAGCCGCAAATGGGATAGCACCTTCAGTGATGAATGAACAGCCCATGATAATGTTTGTTGGCGCAGTTTTCTGTTCACTCTTCGTGAATTTGCTCTTGAAGAAAATCGAAGAAATTGCAATAGCGATAGGAGGAACCATACCGCCAGCCATAACAGCTGCCATAACGTAATAGTTACCGCTTGCCAAAAGTCCGACACCTGTGACATAAGCCGCCTTGTTCAAAGGTCCGCCCATATCAACTGCCATCATACCAGCAACGATAGCGCCCATTAAAACTTTTGCGGAAGGATCCATATGCATAAGCGTATCTTGCAACCAAGCATTGATACCCGCGACAGGAGGACCGATTACAAAGTTACAGATAAGACCGATAATTAAAACGCCAAGTAATGGGTAAAACAGAATTGGCTTTGTACCTTCCAATGACGGCGGCAAAAAGCTAAGGAATTTTTTCAAGAAGTTCAACAGCCAACCAGCGATAAAGCCAGCTAATAATGCGCCTAAAAATCCTGAACCGTTAGCGCCAGAAAGTGCGCCGCCTACAAAACCTGCCGCCAATGCGGGACGGTCAGCAATGGACATTGCTATAAATCCTGCAAGTACTGGCAACATAAAGCCGAATGACGCGCCGCCTATTGCATTGAATACGTGCGCTACTGGATTAATATTACCAAATTTCCCGCGTTCATCTGCAGGTAAGCTATTCAAGTCAACTGAAAAGCCGTCGATTAAGAATGAAATTGCAATTAAAATACCGCCGCCAATGACGAATGGCAACATATGCGATACGCCGTTCATCAAGTGTTTGTAAACTTGACGCCCGATACTTTCATCAGTACCGCCGCCGCCCCCTTCGTCACCCGCACTGTCACCAGCTTTTGCGTGGTAAATCGGCGCAGAACCGCTAAGTGCGCGGTCAATAAGTTCATCAGCTTTGTTGATACCGTCAGCAACTTTCGTTATTACAACGTGCTTGCCGTCGAAACGCGCCATTGCAACGTTTTTATCCGCCGCAACAATAATTCCGTCTGCCTTTGCAATTTCATCAGCAGTCAAAATATTTTTCGCGCCGCCTGAACCGTTTGTTTCAACTTTAATTGAAATGCCGCGTTTCTTAGCGTGTTGCTCCAAACTTTCAGCCGCCATAAAAGTATGTGCAATACCAGTAGGACAAGCTGTAACTGCAAGAATTTGAATGTGATCAGCAGTTGCGGCAGGTGCTGAACTTGCTGATGCTGGCGCTTGGAATTTCCCGTCTTCCTTATCATCAATAATCTTTAAAAATTCTTCTTTGGACTTCGCTTTAATAAGTGCTTCCTTGAAGTCGGGATCCATAACCATTGTGGCAAGTTTCGACAGAATCATTAAATGTTCGTCGTTGCCGCCGTCTGGCGCTGCGATTAAGAAAAACAGTCGCGCAGGGTTGCCGTCCATTGATTGAAAGTCGATACCTTCGGGGATTGTCATTGCCGCAAGACCAGCCGCTTTAACGCCGCCTGATTTTGCGTGTGGCGTTGCAATGCCGTCACCCAATCCAGTAGTACCTGACGCTTCACGCGCTTGAACGTCTTTCAAGTACTGCGCCTTGTTTTTGATGTTGCCGCCTTTTTCCATAAGGTCTACAAGATGTGATATTGCGTCGGGCTTGTCTTTGACTTTTGCGCCCAAATCAATACTCGCATTCTTGAGTAAGTCGGTAACTCTCATCTTATCACTTCCTTAAAAAAGAAAATATTTATTCTTAACGGCGACAATCTTTCAATTCATAGTGCTTAAAAAACTGCCGCCGAGTTAAGCAAAGTAAAAGTCGAGTTATGATAAATAGAAAAGTTTTTGCCATTAACTGTAACGGATTTTACCAGAACTTTCTACAGTTATTGTGGATATGTTAAAAAGATCTAATCCTGTCCAATACCAAGAACTATCGTCCCTAAAAACTACTTTTAAATCCCAATAGCGTGCATCTTGACTTGGAGGAAAAGTTATCTTGACTGAAGAACCATTTTTAAGTGTAGAATCACCAAGAATATCTTCTTCCCAACTGTCAGTCGAGCTACAATAAACACGCCAGATAACTTTTCCAGAACGATTTACCAAAGTAAAATCTTGTCTTCCAGCAAAAGCTTTATTAGCTACCCCCCGTCAAGAGGAGGAGCGCCAGTATTAGAGCCGATATAACTTTAAAACTCTTCATTGTGGACACTCCTTAAAAAATTTGTCGCCAATTTAAGCATTTTAAATTATTCGTAAGCCGTATAGGCAAGTGACTTTTCAAAAGGATCGTAATGTACAATTAAAATTGAAGGTTTCATCTGAAAATTAATTTTGTCCCACGCTGTATTTGAACCGTTGGTAAAATTTACCCGCAACTTACAATAAGAAAAATTTTGATTGTAACTTATCGCTATGGCGTCACGATAATTAAGCGTTTCAGTTAGTAAATTTTTTCCAAAGTCTTTATTATCGGCGCTTGTCAGATAAAGTTCGCTTATGTCAAATCCGCTAAGATTTACTACCTTTAAATTTTTAAAATTTGCCGCGTGAACAGTGCTTGCCGTCAAAAGAAGTGTCAACATTGTAGCTAAAATAACTTTAAAACTCTTCATGATGAGCACTCCTTTTAAATTTTTTTATTTAGCAATGTTTAAAAGCTTGGGCTAGATTATCCGTCGTTAAATTTTATCTGAAATTCGCCGTGCCGTCACTGTTTACGGTAATTTCACCGATTGAGAAAAGGTCAACATTGCTCCAGTACAAATCCGCGCCGTTATCGAAGACTACGCGCAAATCCCAGTACCTTGAATTTTCAGCAGGGTCGAAACGTATAGTAGCTGATGCGCCAGGC
>JAFSUE010000282.1 GCA_017445435.1 Selenomonadaceae bacterium
TAAGCTTGAGCAACATTTTCAGATACGCCTGTTTCATTACAAATTTTTTGTATTCGCGCCTGCTGTAATTTTTTCGTGACGTTTTCAGGTGAAGTGCTTGCAATGATTGAATTTTTTTCTTGCGCTGTAAGTACGCCGTATTCAATTTCGTTTGCGTCGCCGTCAATTAATAAATTTGTCAAAGATTCGTTATCGTTTTTACCTTTGAGAAAATTATTTGCGGCGTCAAGTCCAACTGCGAATTTGTCACGAAGTTTTACAAGCTTATCCATAGCGCGATCGCCCATTATGAAATAAGCGCGGAATGCGGCAACTTTTTCAGCAACTCTAGACGGTGAGCGGCGCGAAATATCGGAAAGATTTAATGTGTTGACGTATTCTTCACCGTTTTTGTAGGCGTCAAGCATAAGGCGGCTAATTTTTAAATCTTTCAAGCGTTTAAGATTTTCTTTCGACGGATTTTTAATATAATCGTCCATAGCTTTTTTACGTTCATTTTGGAAACGTTTATTAGCCGTTTCAGCAGTAACAATTCTGTCGCCGTCTACGTTGCTGGAGTTAGCAAATTTGTTCCAAATATTTTTAAACCATTTGAGTATAGAATTTGAACTTTGCGAATTTGAACTTTGTGAATTACCACTGATTGAAAATTTTACGCCTTCGCCTAATTCAACTGAATTTTCGTTATTGCGTCTTTGTCGCGTTTGTGGTATATTTTCATTTAAAGAAACACCCGCTCTACTAGAGGACGTTCTAGTAGCAGTATTTGCAGGACGCCAGTCCTCCCCTGCAAAGTTGGGTGTTTCTTGCGTTGTATCGTAATTTGTTACAAGCCAAGTTTTAGATTCATTATTCCACTTTAATTTAATCACCGAAAGATAACCTTCGTGTTCAATTATAACTCTATCGTCAGTTTGTCTTGTAATATCACCACGTGCAATAACTTCAGGAATCATATCAACTGCCGTTCGCCCGTGTTTAAGCAAAATTTTTGAAATGCCGAAACCGTCTTCATAATTTCTAGCACGTGTTCCCTCGTTGCCCCAAACAAAATCAATATCGCCAATATCATCGCGGTGCATTGCGGCAGGTCTTTCTTCGTGATTATGCAAAATTCTTGCAATGGCGGCACGACCTTTATCAATGTTACTTTGAATCCTGCGCTCCATTTCCTTTGTAAATTCGGTAGCATTTTCCAACGTAGTATTTCTATCAACACTTGCTATAGAATATTTTTTGCCGCCAAATACTATTAAAGCGTCTTCATCGTGTGGCGTTGGCGTACCTTCGCGATTGAACAATCTGTCTTCAACTGCCCGTGCTTCCTGTTCGCCGCCTAATCTTTCATATAACGAAACTTTATCTTCCGTTTTGGAAGTTCGCGCCTTATCCAATTCATCAAAACTTTTTGCCAGCGCGTTCAGTTTTAACTTGACACTGCGCGGAAGTTCGGCGCTTGATTCTACCAGCATTTTTAAAGCTTTACTCGCGGCTTTTTCTTTACCTTCAGCAAGCGCCTTTTCAGCCTTCAACAACGATTCAAAATATTTTTTACGTTCGGGAAGTTTTGATACTTCATTTTTTATGTTGTACAAATTTTGACGCAGAATTTTTTTTACGTCACGTGGATTGCCGCCTGTTGAAAATTTTTCGTAACCTTGAATTAGGTGTTGAAGTTCGTGAACTAAAGTTCGCGCCGCCTCTTCCTTGTCGTCATCAACCACAAGCGAATTGAGATAAATTTCATTGCCGATTGTTAAGCCGTCAACGTCGCCTAAATCCTCCGCAGAAATTAAAATTTCCTTCAATTTTGGATACGCCGCAAAAAGCGCGGGATTGTCATAAATTTCATCCAAATTGAATTGTGTTTCTTCATTCAGCCACAACTTTTTAAAGTTAATCTTGTCAAAGTTATCAGGAATTTCAAAACGCCATTTATTGTCTTTACCTTTAAACCAGCTTGTTGCATTATAAATTTCTTTGCTTGACTTACCGTCTTTTTCCATACGTTTAGCCTGTACAAGTGCTTGCTGATTTGCCGTCAACGCATTTTTACCTGCGAATGAAAATTTTGCTCCTGCTAAATTTAAGCCGCCCAAATTAAAAAAGCCCTGTTCGTCAGAGCCTTCATTATTTCTTGTATCATCAAGCAAGCTATCAAGCGATTCACCGTTTGCAAGTTCAAGGTTATGTGTTCGCGTATTATAGCGGAATATTTTATTGCCGTCAGCGTCTTTAAGTTTAACCGCCATTTTGCCAAATACGTCAGCCATTTTAGCGTACTGCCCACGTGTCAACTTCCCTTTCGGATTCTGGAACATATCTTTAAATTTTTGGAAAGTATCCTTCAACCACGCGAAAAATCTTTCAAGCAAATTTTTATCTTTACTTGCAACACGATTTAAAATTTCTTGCATTGAATCAGCTATCATTTCTTCTGTAACGTCTGCAGTAGATTTTACGTCAGTGCGATTATTTTCAGCAAGATA
>JAFSUE010000283.1 GCA_017445435.1 Selenomonadaceae bacterium
CTTGCGGCTGTCTAGCCAACGCTGAAAATCCTACTTCAAAAGACAATTCCGCGCAGATTAATGAAAATGTTGACGCCGTAAAAAACAATTTATCGTCCGCGCAGAGTGGCGGTAAATTCACGAAGGCTGAAGACATTGACCCTGTTGAAGAAATTTTGCAGTCAATGTCACTTACTGAAAAAGTTGGGCAAATGATGATTGTGGGTGTTCACGGAACGGCGGTTAATGACGACATTAAATATATTTTGAATCAGTACCACTACGGCGGAATTATTTTCTTTGATAGGAATATGCAAAGTAAAGCACAGGTCAAAAGTTTTGTCGACGAATTAAACGCCGTTGCTAATGAAAAAGTTCCGCTGTTCATCGCGCTTGACGAAGAAGGCGGCAGGGTGTCACGTATGAAAGAAGCGCTTGAGGTTATGCCGTCACAACAGGAAATTGGCAATAGCGGCGATCCTACTTACGCTTACGATACGGCAAGGCAACTTTCGCAAAATCTTCGTGAAATCGGCGTCAATATAAATTTCGCGCCAGTTGCTGACGTTGGACCAGACACGCGGCATTTTAGCACTAACACTGACGTTGTGACCGATTTTATATCTTACGCCGCGCAAGGTTACGACAACGAAAAATTTTTCTACTGCTTGAAACATTTTCCAGGCATTGGCAAAAGTAAAATTGATCCGCACAAAGATATTTCCGAGATTGACGACGATATAGATACTTTGTACGTTGAAGAATTGCCGCCGTTTAAAGAAGTTATCGACCACCATGACCACTCAAATTTTATGGTTATGATTGGGCATTTAAGGTATCCTGCGCTTGATCCTGAAAACCCTGCAAGCATTTCCCCTGCGATTATAACAGGACTTTTGCGCAATGAACTTGGATTTAAAGGCGTAATAATCACTGACGATTTAGAAATGGGCGCTACGAAAGATTATCACGATAACATTGGCGTCAATGCGATTAAAGCGGGTGTAGATATTGCGCTTGTCTGCCATGAATATCCAAGCCAAGAGAAAGTTTACCTTAGCATTTTGGAAGCGGTTCAACGCGGTGAAATTTCTGAAGAACGTATCAACGAATCTGTCCGCCGCATTTTGAAAATGAAACTTAAGCTGATGAATCAGTAAAATTTAGTCAGTAGTTAGTAGTGAGTAGTTAGTAGTTTTTTATTACGAATTACGAATTACGCATTATAATTTAACGCCTGCGCTTTTAGCCAATAAACGCAGACGGTACAGCGGCAAGCCTACGACGTTTGACCAGTCACCATGAATTTTTTCAATGAACTGTGCCGTGCCGCCTTGTAATGCGTACGAGCCAGATTTGTCAAGCGGTTCACCCGTCGCCACATAATTTAAAATTTCTTCGTCCGTCATTTCGCCGAAAAAAACTTCTGTTGTTTCCGTAGCTGTAAAAGTTTTGCCGCCTGTGACAATCGCCAAACCTGTTATAACTTCGTGACGTTTGCCAGAAAGTTTTTTCAGCATTTCAAAAGCGCCGCGTTCACCGTCGGGCTTGCCGAAAATTTTTCCTTCAAAAACAACGATTGTATCAGCGCCGATAACTACATCTTGTGGGAAATTTTTAGCAACTGTTTCTGCCTTCAACTTCGCATTGGCAACGGCTAAATTTTTTGGATTATCCGCAGTTTTAATTTCGTCGGTGTCACAAGGTACGATTGAAAATTCCGCGCAGATTTTTTTCAACAATTCTTCACGACGCGGTGAGCCTGACGCTAAGATTATCATAAATTTTCCCTCCAAATATTTTTTCGCAAAAAAAATCGTTGCCACTTACGACAACGATTAAATTTATTTTATCGTTAAAAATCTCTACAATAAGCCGTTAGCCGATAATGGCAAGGGATTCATGCGCCTTGACGCTTTGACCTGCCGCAACGTTGAACTTTTTCAGCGTGCCGTCGGTATCAGCGGTAATTTCATTTTGCATTTTCATAGCTTCAAGAATCAAAATGACTTCGCCAGCTTTAACGGCTTGACCTTCGCTAGCAACAAGTTTGATAACTTTGCCAGGCATCGGCGCATCAATGGAATGTTCGCCAGCGCCAGCAGCTGCCTTTGCTACAGGTGCAGATGCCGCCGCTTGAGGTGCGGGAGCAGGTGCAGGATCTGCCGCCTTAGGTGCAGACGCTACAGGAGCTGAACCAGCCGCTTTAATTTCTTCAACTTCGACTTCGTACTTAGTACCGTTTACCGTGACGTTAAATTTTTTTGTCGCCATAAAATTTTCCTCCAATATTTTCGAGTTTAAAAATATTTAGCTTTTAATTCCGAGTTTGGACGCCATCGCCCAATTTTCATTGCGTTTAATTTCGACGGCTTTAACTTGGAAAGGTTTACCCATAATTTGCTGAATTGCCGCAGTTATCGCCGCGATAATTTCAGGTTTAATCGGTGTTGCCATAAAAAATTCCTCCGTGTTAGCTTTCAGGTTTCAACTTTTAGCTTTTAGGAATTTTTTCATTACGCATTACGCATTACGAATTCCTAATTAAATTAAAGCGGAATGTTGCCGTGCTTTTTGGAAGGTCCAACTTCACGCTTACTGGCAAGCGCATTTAACGCCGTAATGATAAGAGGGCGCGTTTCCTTCGGCTCAATAATCATGTCAGCATAGCCGCGCTCTGCTGCCTTGTACGGTGTAGCAAATTCTTCAACGTATTC
>JAFSUE010000039.1 GCA_017445435.1 Selenomonadaceae bacterium
AACGTGTAACCTATTAAATTAAATTCGACGCTGACCATACCGAGTATAAACTTTGACTGCTTTATTGTCGTAAAAACATTTTTACTGCGTACCATTCCGCCGTAGAAAAGCGCCAATGCCGGCGTCATCAAAAACACCAATGCCGCGCTTACCAATACCCAAGCCGTGTCGCCGCTGTTCATAGTCTCATCACTTCTTTTTCAAAATTTTTATCAGCTGACGGTTGAATTTTATCATAACAAAAATATTATGTAAACATTTCAAGCTATTGTATTTGGGTATACATTTTAGGGATTAGGGATGAGGGATTAGGTTTTAGGTTTTAGGTTTTAATTCTTAATCCTTAATCCTTAATCCTTAATTAAAAAAAGCTACGGTTACCAATGTGATAACTGTAGCCTTTTTATTGAGATTATATAAATTAAAAGCCGGTAAAGCTGATTGGGTTTATAAATTTTTCAGCTGTTCAATGCGCGATTCGACGGACGAAATTTTTTCCTGCGCGGCGGCTAATTTTTCGCGTTCACTTTGCACGACATCAGCCGGCGCTTTTGCCAAAAACTTTTCATTGTTAAGCTTGCCTTCCGTCATGGCGATACCTTTACGCAATTTTTCAAGCTCCTTTGTAAGGCGGGCAATTTCCTTTTCCATGTCGATTAAGCCTTTCAGCGGCAAGAAAATTTCAACGCCTTCAATGACGCCTGCCAATGCGTGTTGCGGTTTTTCTGCGGCGAAGGTGACAGGCTCAGCGGCGGCAAGTTCTATGATGTAATTGACGTTGGACTTTAAAACTTTCTCCGCGTCAGTGTTGGCAGGTTTTAAAATTACTTCGGATTTTTTGCGCACTTCGACGCCGACTTCATTTTTCAAGTTGCGAATGACCTTAACCGCGTCAACGATTAAATTCATTTCACCTTCAGCAACTTCATCAATCGCGCCGCCTTCAAACCATTTCGCCAGCATTATACTGCCTTCGACGTTTGGAAGTTTTTGGCGAATGACTTCGGTTAAAAACGGCATGAACGGGTGCAAAAGGCGCAAAGATTTTTCCAGCACGTAATTCAGCACGTACAGCGCGGTTGACTTAGACTTAGCGTCGTCGCCGTACAGCCGCGCCTTCGTCATCTCAATATACCAATCGCAAAATTCAGACCAAATAAATTCGTACATAAGCCGCGCAGATTCGCCAAGCTCAAACTTGTCAAGATTTTCAGTCACAAGTTTAGCCGTACGATTCAGGCGGGAGATAATCCATTTGTCGGCAAGGGTTAAATCTTCGTCGGCAGGTTGAAATGCGGCGTCGAAGTTTTCAAGATTCATCAGCAAAAAGCGTGACGCATTCCAAATTTTATTTGCAAAATTCCGCGCAGATTCGACACGTTGCCAAGAAAATCTTAAATCATTGCCGGGCGTGTTGCCGGTGACCAACATAAAGCGCAGGGAGTCAGCGCCGTACTTATCGATAACCTCAACCGGATCAATGCCGTTGCCCAATGACTTCGACATTTTACGTCCAAATTCGTCGCGTACAAGTCCATGAATGAAAACAGTTTTGAAAGGTACGTCGCCTTGAAATTTCAAGCCCATCATGACCATTCGCGATACCCAGAAGAAAATTATATCGTAGCCCGTGACAAGCGTTGAAGTTGGATAAAATTTTTTAAGCTCCGCCGTTTCATTGGGATAGCCCATTGTTGAAAAGGGCCATAACGCCGAACTGAACCACGTATCTAAAACGTCTTCGTCCTGCCGCAAATTTTTACTGTGACAATGCGGGCATTCATCAACATTTTCAGCAACCGTCATTTCGCCGCAATCGTCGCAGTACCACGCGGGGATTCTGTGTCCCCACCAAAGTTGACGGCTTATGCACCAATCGCGAATATTTTCAAGCCAGTTAATATAAATTTTCGTGAAACGTTCAGGAACAAATTTTAAGCGTCCAGTTTTAACGGCGTCAATGGCAGGTTTAGCCAGACTTTCCATTTTCACAAACCATTGGTCGCTTACAAGCGGTTCAACCGTCGTACTGCAACGCGAACAATGCCCGACGGCGTGTTCATGATTTTCAGTCGACACTAAGTAGCCAGCAGCCTTTAAATCTTCGACAAGAATTTTTCTGCATTCGTAGCGGTCAAGCTTAGAATATTTACCTAAGCCGTCAGCCATTGTGCCGTTGTTGTTGATAACTTTAACTTGCGGGAGATTGTGACGCAAGCCCATTTCAAAATCGTTTGGATCGTGCGCAGGAGTAACTTTAACCGCGCCAGTGCCAAAATCTTTATCGACGTATTCATCAGCGAAGAGCGGAATTTCACGATTGACAATCGGCAAGATTAAAGTACGTCCGATAAATTTTTTATAGCGTTCGTCGTCAGGATGAACTGCAACGCCAGTATCGCCTAACATTGTTTCAGGTCGCGTCGTCGCAATTTCTATAAAGTCGTCGCTGTCTTTGAACTTGTAGCGAATATGCCATAAATGCCCTTGTTCGGTTACGTGGTCAACTTCAATGTCAGAAAGTGCCGTATTGCAATTTGGACACCAATTCGTGATTCTGTTGCCGCGATAAATCAAGCCTTCGTTGTAAAGCGTGATGAAAACTTTTTTGACGGCGGCGGAGCAACCTTCGTCCATTGTGAAACGTTCGCGCTCCCAATCGCAACTAGCGCCAAGTGTACGAAGTTGGTACATAATGCGGCTACCGTATTTTTCCTTCCACTGCCAGACGCGCTGTAAAAATTTTTCGCGTCCAAGTTCGTAGCGGTTAGTGCCTTCTTCACGTAAAGATTCTTCAACCTTAGCTTGAGTAGCAATTCCCGCGTGGTCACAACCAGGCATCCACAAAGTATTAAAGCCGCGCATACGGTGATAGCGGATTAAAATATCTTGCAACGTTTCATCAAGCGCATGACCCATATGAAGTTGCCCAGTGACATTTGGCGGCGGAATGACGATACTATAAGGTTCGCCTGCCGCGTCTGCCGTCGTATGGAAATTGTTATCGGCTTCCCACTTCGCGTAAATTTCCTTTTCAAAATTTTGTGGCTCATAAACTTTAGAAATATTTTCTGCCATAAAAATTTTTTCCTCCATTTTAGGTTTAAGGTTTCAGCTTTTAGCTTTTACTACTAACTACTAACTACTAACTACTCACTATTCTAGCACAGTATAAAAAATTCTGCTAAAAATTTTTCTGCAGGTAATTTGCCAACGCGCCAATTAAATTTGCGTCATTCAAAAATTTGCACGGTACAATTTCGACGCAGTTAAACTCAATCGGCGATTCAGCGTAAACTTTTTTCAGATTGTCACGAATTGATTCAATGAAAATTTTCTGCGCACTTATGCCGCCGCCAATCGCAAATTTTTTTACGTCAACAATTAGCTGAATGTTAAAAATCTTTTCAGCAATTCGCCGCGTAAATTTATCAAGGCAAGTCTGCGCGTCAACTTCATTTTCATTTACGGCTTGAAAAAATTTTTCGCCTGTAACATTTTCTGTTGACAAATTTTTAATCTGCGCGTAACTTTTTAAAAGTGCTGGAACACTGCAAAAATCGCTGAAAATTTTTTGATTGTGACCTGCGCGGAGAAAAGAAATTTCGCCAGCTGAATTGTTCGCGCCTTTGTGAACTTCATGATTTTTTATGAACGCGCCGCCTATCATCGTACCGAAAACAATTACAAAGCCGTCGTCAACGTCAGCCAACGCGCCAAATTTTGATTCTGCTAACGCCGCGCAAGTAGCGTCATTTTCAATCGTGACAGGACACTTGCAAATTTTTTCAAGTTCATAGATAATATTGCAACCGTCATTAAAACTTAACGCGGCGCTTTTTACGCAAATTCCCCGCGCAGAATCAATCACACCAGGCATTGAAATTGCAATACCTTCAACTGAAAAATTTTCGTAAATTTTTTTTATTGCGTTGAAAAAATTTTGTCGACTGTCACGCGGCGTAGGAATTTTTCCGCGCTGAAAAAAGTTTGCCTGCTCATTCATCACGGCGTACTTAATGAAAGTTCCGCCAACGTCAACCGTTAATATTTTCATTTTATCCACCTCAAAATTTTGAAAGGAAATTTTTATGAAGAAAGTTAAAGTTCAAAACATAACTGAAATTATGAATCGCCTTGCGCCGCGTCAATTTGCCGAAGAATGGGACAATCCTGGACTTTTGGTCGGCAGTTTTTCTGCGGAAGTTGAAAAAATTTTCGTCTGCCTTGACGTAACTGAAGAGACCGTACAAAATGCCGTTGACTTTGGCGCGAACTTGATTATAGCACATCACCCTGTAATTTTCCGCGCAGTTAAAAATTTTCGGACGGACTTGCCACTTGGTAAAAAAATTGAAACGCTGATAAAAAATGACGTTGCAGTTTTCGCCGCGCATACAAATTTAGATTCGGTTGAAGGCGGCGTTAATGACGTTTTGGCGGAAAAAATTGGGCTTATCGACGTGAAACCTTTCGGCGAAGAATTTTCACTCGGTCGAATTGGTTACCTGCCGAATAAAATGGACGCTGAAAATTTTGCTAAACACGTTGCAAAAGTTTTGAACGTCGACGCGGTACGATTGATTGACGCGGGAAATTTTGAGATTGAAAAAGTTGGACTTTGCGGCGGCGCTGGCAGTGAATTTATCAGCAAGGCAAAATTTTTAGGCGCTCAAGCGTTCGTTACTGGCGACGTAAAATACCACGAGGCACAAAGCGCCGTTGAAAATAAAATTCACGTCGTCGACGCTGGACACTTCGCGACGGAATTTCCTATTGTTCACGTATTGGCTGAAAAGTTGAAGGCTGAATGTGAAAATCTTGGCTACAATGTAAAAATCGCGGAAGATACAACTTCGCGCGACGTTTTCAAAAATATTTTAAAGGGGTAGATTATGGAACAGATTTATCAAAGTTTTTTAGATTTTATCGCGGTGTACGGTTACTTCGCCGTAGCAATTTTAATGGCTATGGAAAATGCTTGCATACCGATTCCCAGCGAATTAATTTTAGGTTTTGCGGGATATTTAATTTTTGCTGACCAAATGACTTTCACGGGCGCAATGATTGCGGGAATGATCGGCGGCATGGTCGGTTCAATTTTCGCTTATCTAGTTGGAAGTTACGGCGGCAGAAAATTTGTTGACAAGTACGGAAAATATTTTTTGGTAAAAAAATCTCACGTCGACTTGGCGCAACGTTGGTTTGACAAGTACGGCATCCGCGCAGTTTTTTTTAGCCGAATGTTGCCAGTCGTCCGCACATTTATTTCACTGCCAGCAGGATTTGCCCGCGTCAACTTTAAAGCATTTTTATTTTATACGTTCGCAGGTTCATTGCCTTGGACGGCGTTAATTTTGTATTTAGGAATTTTGTTCGGCGAAAATTGGAAAAAACTTTTGGAAATTGGACACGAAGCCAGCATTATAGTTGTCATTGCAATTATAGTTGTCATTGCGGTTTACATTTACAGGCGGCATAAAAATAGATTTTAAAGTTGTGGAGAAATTCCAATGCGTCAAAAATTTTTTCCCGCAGTAACAATCGCCGTTTGTTTAGTCGTAGCAATTTTTTTCGTACAATTAATTTATTCGCCGTTGCAGAGTGAAATTTCATCTTTGCAAATGGAAACGCGCCGCCTTCAAGCCGTCGAACAAAATTTAAACGAATTTAAAAGGCGTCACGGTGAACTTGAAAAATTTTCTGCGCTGACTGAAAAGCGTTTGTACGAAGCGCAAAAATTTTTACCTGCCACACCTGCGCAAGATATTTTTGTTGCGGAACTTTATCGAATCGCTGAAAAAAATAATGTCCTCATAAATTCCGTACAGATTGGCGAACTTGAAACCGTCGACGAAAAAGTTGAGGACAAAAAAATAATCCGCCAAAACATTCGCTTGAACATTGCGGCGGATTATTTTTCAACGCTAAAATTTCTGCGCGAAATTCTCAACGGCAGTCGTCTAGCTACGCTGGAAAAAATTTCATTGGAAAGCGGCGAAAATATTTTAAACGGCGAACTTGAACTTTCAATTTTCAATCTTGGCGCGTCTAAGGGTTATTAATAATTAAAACATAATTTTATTTTTTATATTAAACTACTTTTTCTTTGGCGCAAAGAAAAAGTAGCAAAAAGAAACAGCCCGCTGAAATCGCATCACGCGATTTGCGCGGGCGGGCGCGCGTCCTTGCGCGCCCCCTTCTATCCAACGTTATGTAGAAACTAGGAAATGCCGCGACTTATTTTAATTTTTTTTTATAAACAGCCCTTCTACTTGAGGAAAATATTTTAAACGGCGAACTTGAACTTTCAATTTTCAATCTTGGCGCGTCTAGTTAAAATCGTCGAAAGATAGTTGAGCGTTTCATTTCGA
>JAFSUE010000284.1 GCA_017445435.1 Selenomonadaceae bacterium
ATGTCCTTAACCATCATTCTCATAAATGCCGCGTCGTCAACGACCAACACTCTTGCTGCCATAAAACATCTCTCCCATAAAAGTTTAAATCCTTAAATCAAAAATTTACTAAAGCAGAATACAAGGCATTATACCCCATATGCAAAAAAACGGCAAGATTTTTTTAGACATTAGAATTTTTCTTTAATTATTTAATGAGTCCAGCGTCATGTAAGGCTTTAACCCAAAGTTTTCCAGCATTATCGGAATCAATTTTCATTAACACCTCTACAGCTTGCTTGAAATACGGCTCATCTTTGTAGTATTCGGTAAAAATTTTTTCACTACCGTACAAAGAAAAATCTACTGCACCCATTCTTGAAAGCGAATAATACTTAACGACATGTTCTTGGAATATCCTAAATTTTTCTCTAGATAATTCTTCTTTGGACATACCAGAATATTCATTAAGTATATCATTATAGTTGCCAACGAAAGTTTGAATATAATTGCCAGAATAACCTGGACCTGAATGTTTAAATCCAGGTGGCATAAGATCGCCTGCTACAATATAAAAATTTGGATGATTTTTTAAAATCTCAAATTGAAGATAAACATGATTAAAGCCAGAAGCGTTACATTTGTCTGGTTGAGCCATTTCAAAAATAGATGATTTATTTAAAATTACAAGCGATATCCACGTAGTCCAATAAGACATGATATTCATGTATTCAGATATAGTTGTTCCGTGAATAATTTTATAATCTTCACCAGCATTGCGCAAACCTATAACTCCGCATGATTCGTCTTGAGAAATGATATTTAGAACTTTCTTCCAAACGTCATTTCGGATGATGTCATCATCACCGTGAGTTATTACAAACTTTCCACGAGCGGCTTTATAAATCTCGAAAAAATTTCTAGTACCACCAATATTTTCAATATTCTTATTGTAGCGTACACTTCTGTACGTTTTAATGAAAGGCTTTACTACTTCCCCTGTATCGTCTGGCGAATCATTGTTAGAAATATAAATCTCAACGCGTGGATCATTTCCCCAAACTGGACATAAATGCCCCAAAAGTTGTTGAAGAAGTTCACTTCGATTATAAGTTGGTATACCTATTGTCAACAACGGCGAATTTTCACGAACAGAAATTCTTTTCGGCGAACTGAAAATATTGTCGTCAAGCCCCGAAGCTATGACTTGATTAAAATCTGTGGCATAGTCAACGCATAATGACGAAATACTATCCCGCGTCGAAATGAATACGTCTGCTATAGGAAGAAACTCCAAGTGAAAATGTTCATCTAAATTAACTACAATGACATTGACAGTTGGCAAACCCATTTCATTTTTAAGCGCTTCTGCACGCGAAGAAATTTTTCTAATCGCCGAATCGTCTAAACAACCGATAATCAAGCAGGACTTTTCAATTTTCTTGTAATTACGGATATATTGAGTGAGTACCCTTTCCCAAACTGGATTATCAGATTTAATGTCTGCTAAGGTAAAGTAAATTTTAATGCCTGCGCGTTTTGCCGAAAGTAACTTTTCATTAGCTGGAATTGGAATGTTGGGAACGTCAAACTTTTCAGCAAAATTTTTAACATCTTCCATTAAAGATAAGCGCGTTTCAAGTACATCTTTATTCCAGTACCACCACTTAATTTTTTGGAGCTTGTCAATTATATCGGCGGTAAAGCGATATTTGATAATCCTAGCTGGATTTCCCGCAACGATAGCATACGGCGGAACATTATCACGTACGACAGAATCATCTTTGACAATTGCGCCGTTACCAATGACTACGCCGCCAAAAATTTTACAGCCGCGCCCAATGCTAACGTCATTTCCAATTATAACTTGTCGATGAAGTTCATCAGTTCGGCTTGAAAAATTTTTAAACCTATAATTGGCAACAGCTAAACTTTGCTTTCCAGCTATAACAAAATTAGTTCCTTCGCCTATTGAACTGTACCGCCCAATCAGCACGTGAACAGATCCGTCAACGTCATCTACTTCAATAAAGCCTTCGCCGTAAGATTCCGTGCCTAAAGTTATGGCGTGAATTTTATCTACGTCGCCAACGAAAACTTCAGCAGGCATTGTGTCTGAATTGTAGAAATGACCGAGATTTAAAGTTGGCATAAAATTTCCTTTCATAAAAATTTTTAACTTTAACGAAAAAATATTTCACACTTTAAGCAAGTTTAGCGGCGCGTTCAGCAGGAGTTGCAATTTCCGTAATGCGAACGCCGAAATTTTCATCAATAACGACAACTTCACCTTTCGCCAAATATTGCCCATTAACTTGAATTTCTACAGGCTCACCCGCCAATTTATCAAGCTCCACGATTGAGCCGTTAGTAAATTCCAAAATTTCCTTGATAGATTTTTTCGTCCTGCCAAGTTCAACCGTAATTTGCAACGGCACATCCAAAATCAAGCCGATATTCGCTTCATTGACTTGAACAGGCGTTGTCGACAGCGGCATAAACTGCGCGGGCGACACTGGCATATTCGTTACAACATTTGTCTGCCCATACTGCTGATAAGGTGGCGGTTGAGGCGGATATTGTTGCGGTGGATAAGGTTGAGGCGGATATTGTTGCGGTGGATAAGGTTGAGGCGGATACGGTTGTTGCGGTGGATACGGCTGTTGCGGATAAGGTTGTTGTGGCGGATATTGATCTTGAGGAGGAGGACCATATTGCGGCGGAGGTGGAGCAGGAGACGGCGCGGCACTTTGTGGAGGAGGTGTAACAGGTTCAGGAGCTGGTGTAGGCTCAGGCGCGGAATCTGCAGACGGTTCATCGAAGTCACCGCCCATTAAAGCGCGTACCATTCCTTGTGCAACGTTAAGCGGCAGAATCTGCATAATTTCGCTGTCAATCAAGCCGTCAACTTCCATTCGGAAGGAAACGCGCACGATTGGATCAGGATTTTTTATAAGTTCGTCGATAGCATCTTCCTTGCCAAAGTCCACAAGGTTTACGATAGGCGGCGAAATGTCAATTTTTTTATTAAACATTTGTGACAGGCTAGTTGCAACTGCGCCCATCATTTGGTTCATTGATTCGCCAACCGCGCTCATATGAATTTCGCTTAAACTTGTGTCAGGGTTAGTACCGTCGCCGCCCATCATCAAGTCCGCGATAATTGCCGCGTCATTAGCTTGAATTGCCAGTACGTTGTTCCCTTCAATACCGACGGTGTATCCAACTTCAACGATAATGAACGGCATCGGATAACTTTCCTTGAGTATGCTCATCATCGCTACGGAAACTGTAGGCGTCGTAATGGAAACTTTATGATTTAAAAGCGTCGACAAAGTGGTAGCCGCACTACCCATTGAAATATTTCCAATTTCGCCGAGCGCGTCTTTTTCTATGTCACTTAAAATTCCGTCAAGGTCTTGTGCACTAGGTGGTGGCACATCACTAGACGGTGTACTGTCCTCAGCCGAATCTGACGGAGTGTCGTCATCGCCAGCCGCCGCCGCATTGAAAAGTGCTTCAATTTCGGCTTGAGAAAGCATTTCATCACTCATCAAAACCTGCGCGGCTTACATCCTCATTACGCATTACGAATTACGCATTACGAATTGAAAAATGCCGCGCGCGTCACTTCCTTTCATTAATTATAGTTGCTGAAATTATTGATATTCCATTTCTTCAAATTGCGGCTGATCTTCCTCATCTTCATCAGGATTTACAACACGAGTAATTTGTACCGCCATTCGCTTGCCGAAAGTTCCAGGTCTGCAATAAAATTTTGCATTCGAGCCAACGCGGCAAGGGAAGTCATCTTTAACCTTAGTATTAAGTTGCAGTACGTCACCAAAGCCAAGCGTCAAAAATTCTTTAATGGTAATTTGCACTTCGCCAACTTCAACGACGAACGGAACTTGCGTAGTATTCAACTTTTCGCGAATAATATCGTAATGAATGTCGCTATCTTCTTTAGAAATTGACGACGCCACCCAGAAAGTTGTTGTCAACTTCGACATAATCGGTTCAAGTACAAGGTACGGAATGCAAACATTCATCATACCTTCAATTTCGCCAATTTTCGCCTGTATCGTGACGATAACAACCATTTCGCTAGGCGTAACAATCTGCGTAAACTGCGGATTTGATTCTGTCGTCTCCAAGAAAGGATTTATCGTTGCAACATTCGCCCATGCTTCTTTGAAGTTGACCATAGCCGCATTGATGAAACGGCGCATAACCGCATCTTCAATTTCCGTCAATACGCGGGCTTTCATTGCCGTATTACCGTCGCCGCCAAAAACTCTGTCGATAAAAGCAAAGGCAAGGTCTGTACCAACTTCAAAAATTATGTTGCCTTTGAGTGGCGGAACGCCTAAAACGCTGATAACGCTGGGATTCGCCATTGACTGAACAAATTCTTGATAGGTGAGCTGTTCAACAGACGCAACGTCAACGCTTACCATAGTTCTTAGGTGCGTGCTAAGGTACGTATTCAAAAGGCGCGTAAAACTTTCATGCAACATGTAAAGAGTGCGTATTTGGTCTTTAGAAAATTTATCAGGGCGCTTGAAGTCGTAAGTTTTAATTTTGCGGGTATCTTCATTTTTTATTTCTTCGGTATCGACTTCGCCGCTATTGACTGCCGCTAGGAGTGCATCTATCTCCGCTTGGGACATTACGTCGCCCGGCATATTCTCGCCTCACTTTTTTTAGTCAGTAGTTAGTAGTCAGTAGTTAGTAGTTAGTAGTTGATAGTTTTGACCTAAACGCTAAATTACTACATCAGGAGAAAACTTGTAATGTAAACGTCGTAGACAGCCGCATTGCCAAGTTCAGCGTTAAGCGCTTCTTTAAGTTGCTTTTTCAAGTCAGCTTGTTTTTGAGCGTCAAAATCTTCAAGCGCTGCTGAACGTAAAAACTGCGTCGTAATGTCCATAACTTTTATTTCCGCATCAGGCTGGAACGTTCCAGTTTCTTCATTAATGACGGATTTTTTACCAGGATTCATTTCAAGTATAATATTCGTCTTTAACATTTTGCCATTGCGTGAACCGCCGACGTTTACTAAAATTCCTTCCTTAGGATCACCAAGTTTTATGAATACTCCAGAATCATGCGGCTTGTTTTCGTCGAAATCTTCCTCCGACGCCGCATCAGCCATCATCTGTTTCATGACGAAAGTTGAAATTCCTACCGCCAGTACAAGCCCAACTAATACCAACACTACAATTAAAATTATAGGCGACTTTTTTTTAGGCTCCTCAGCAGCAGATTCAACTTCCTTTTCTTCTTCAGCCATAATTCACTACCTCCGATTAGAATTTCAAGGCGCGGCGGTACTTCATCACACGGCGTACAACTTCTTCTGCCGGCTCTTCAACGATAATTTTTTTGTCATTCATCAGCGTTATCACCGTGTCAGGCGTTTCCTCAATGGTTTGAATATGATCGGCGTTGAGGATGAACTTGCCCATTTTTTTTGATTCAGAGTTAAACCTTGTAAGTTCAATCATTTTAAAACCTCCCCACAAAAAATTTCGCTACAGACTATAAATAATTCTTTCAAGATAATTTTCACTTTTCGCCGCGAAATTTTAAAATCCTTCATATTTTCCCAATTATTACCCGTTACGTCAAGTGAAAAATTTTTTCGCTTAAAATTTTTGGTAACCATTTTTATTATTGACGTTGACAAACACTTTTTTTATAATTCTAACGAAGAATATTTTTAGACGACGCAGAGGAAGGAAATTTGATGAAAGCATTTGAAACAGAAAGAATTAAAACAGTTGACTTGACAAAAATGTCAATGTGCGTTGCGTTATGTTGTGCGGCGGCGTATATTTCATTTCCGTTGCCATTCACGCCAGCACCAGTTACAGCGTCAACTCTGGTATTGAGTTTGACGGCATTTATTTTGACGCCAAGACAAACTTTCACGGTGATTTTAATTTACATTTTATTGGGCGCGGCAGGAATGCCAGTCTTTGCAGGCGGCACGTCAGGAGTTGGAAAACTTTTTGGACCGACGGGCGGATTTATTTTAGCGTGGTTGATAAGCTATCCAGTTTTAAGTGCAGTTAAAGGAGCGACGCCAAATTTCACGCGCTACGTTATCGCGGATTTATTGACGGCAACGCCAATAACTTACATCGGCGGCTTAATCTCAATGTACCTTGTCATGGAAGTTTCAATAGGTCAAGCGCTTTCAATGGCGGTGTTGCCGTTCATACCAGGCGGCGTGATGAAAACTTTAGCGGCGGCATTTATCGGCGTTAAATTAAATTCAATGAAAATTAACAGCTGAAAAAATAATTCTTAATTCTGCATTCTTAATTCTTAATTCAAAAAGCCCTAGCAGTTAAGCGTAGGGCAAAATTTTTTTTAGTGCAAAATTTTTAAGATCCAATTCGTTGTGGACAAAATTTTCATTGCATTATAAAATACCTTTAAAAATTTTTCAGTCAGACGAAGGGAGGCGCGGGATTTGGTGGAAATTTATAAATCACAAGAATCTGGACATCTTGAAGAATTGACGCTAAAGACTTTGGAGAAAGGCGCATGGATAAATATTGTTGACCCAACGCCGTACGAATTAAAGGAAGTTAGCGACGTTACGAACGTTGAACCAGATTTTTTACGCTCTGCCCTTGACGAAGAGGAACGCTCACACATTGACGTTGAGGAAGAATCCATAATGATTTTAACTAACGTCCCTATCGTCTACGACGAAGAAAGTTACGACACCTTGCCGCTTTCCGTCATCTTGACGAAAAAATATATTATAACCGTCTGCCTTGAAGAAACGCCAGTCATTGCCAGCTTTAACCAGCGAACTGCGCGGCTCTTCCATACTTACAAGCGCACGCAATTTTTATTTGAAATTTTGTATCGTTCGGCAACTTTTTATCTGCGCTATCTTCGTCAGATAAATAAACTTTCTGATGAAATTGAAGATCAACTTCGCGAATCAATGCGAAATAGCGATATACTTCGGCTTATGGAACTTCAAAAAGGCTTAACGTACTTCAACGCGGCTTTACGCTCAAATGACGCCGTACTTGAAAAAATTATGCGCCTTCGTACAAATAAAACTATCGACGGCATTTTAGAAATGTATGAAGAAGATGAAGACTTGCTGGAAGATGTCATTATTGAAAATAAGCAGGCGCGTGAAATGGTTGAAATGTACAGTCAAATTCTTTCGCAAATGGCAGATATTTTTTCATCAATCATTTCAAACAATCAAAATAAAGTTATGAAATTTTTGGCGGCAGTCACAATCATAATCGCTGTGCCGACAGTCATTGCAAGTTTTTTCGGAATGAATGTACCAGTACCAATGGAGGGCAACGATTATGGCTTTATTACGGTAATGGTTATTGCAACTATTGCGTCGTCCATTGCGTCATATTTTTTCTGGAAAAACAGAATGTTTTAATTGAATTAAGAATGAAGAATTAAGAATTAAGAATTATTTTTGAACGC
>JAFSUE010000285.1 GCA_017445435.1 Selenomonadaceae bacterium
GCATTCAAAACGCGATTGAGCATAGCAACGCGCTGGTGTGGAAAATCCTGTGAATTTTCATTGCGCAGTACGTCGTAAATTTCTTGTAAGTCAGGAATAATTTTTTCAGCCATTAATTTCTACCGCCCGTCAAAGTCCATCTGAAATTTTCCGTCAACACCATAAACGACGTGAAATAATCGCACTCCTGCGCGGCGCGGTCAAGCAACCTTTCAACGTCATCAGTCACGACAATTTTTTCTTCGTCACAAAAATTTACAAGCCGATTATACGAAATGTTATAGCGATTTTCATAGAGCAAGTGAATAAAATATTTGAACAATCCAATCTGCAACGGCGTCAACGTTTCAAACTCCGTCGAATTGAAATTGATGGACGCTCGCCGCTCAATTTCATTTAAGTTGTAATTCGACCAGTCAATAATTTTCTGCGCGTTAGAAAAATTTTCGTCAAGCTGAAGGCTAGAAATTTCAGCCAAAGTAACATTGCGCATAACTTGTACGAAAGGCAAATCAAAATAATTTTTCAAGGCGGCGTTGCAAAGTTCGCGTTCCCTACCAGTCAAATCGCCACAAGGATTATATTCTTTCAACTTCATAAATTTTCACTCCCTAAGTTGGACAGCGTGAACTGTCAAATTTCAAAAAATTATACTGAAAAATCTTTGCAGTGTCCAATAAAAATTGTTGCATAAAAAAACACCTTCCAGCTTTTAGCTTTTAGGTGTTAGCTTTTAGGATTTTTCATTGCGCATTACGCATTCCTAATTAAAATTTGGACATTTTTAAACTTTCAAGCGCAAATTTTTTATCGATGGCACGCATCAACGTTTCACCGATTAAAACGGCGTCCGCACCGATTTTTTTCAACGTGGCAACGTCAGCAGAATTTTTGACGCCGCTTTCAGCTACATAAATTTTATTTGGAGGAATAAGTTCACGTAGACGCGCCGCATTGCTAAAATCTACCGTGAAATTTTTCAAGTTGCGATTGTTCACGCCGATAATCTCAGCGCCAGCCTTCAACGCCATTTCAATTTCATTTTCGTTATGCGTTTCGACAAGAGCCGCTAAATTTAAGTCCGCGCAGATTTTCAAATACCGTTCAATCGTCGTTGCGTCTAAAATCGCGCAAATTAAAAGTACGGCGTCAGCACCCATAACTTTCGCTTGATAAATTTGGTATTCGTCAACGGTAAAATCTTTCCTCAACATTGGAATTGAAACTTCTGCGCGGATTTGCTGAAAAATTTCGTCCGAGCCTAAAAAATATTTTGGTTCAGTCAAGCAGGAAATGCAATCAGCGCCAGCAACTTCATATTCTTTCGCAATTTCGACGTACGGAAAATTTTCAGCGATAATGCCTTTAGACGGCGACGCCTTTTTAACTTCGCATATGAAAGATAAGTCGTCACGTTTCAACGTCGCTAAAAATTTTTTGCCGTCACCAACTTTAGAATTTTTAGCCAGCAATTTAATTTCATCAAGCGGAATTTTATTTTTGTCAACGTCGACGCGGAATTTTGCGTAGGCGGCAATTTCTTCCAGAATGTTCATCTATTGCTGACCTCAATGAATTTTTCCAACGTCTTAATCGCCGCGCCCGTGTCAATCAAATGTGCCGCAAATTTAATTCCTTCGTCAATCGAGCCAGCTTTATCGGCAATGTACAACGACGCGCCAGCATTGAGTAAGACGGCGTCACGCTTGCAACTTTTATCTTCGCCAGATAAAATTGCACGAGTTATCGCGGCATTTTCAGCTGGTTCACCGCCGCGCAGTTCGGACTTATCGCAAAAATTCATTCCAAAATCTTCAGGCGAAATTGTAAAGCGTCTGTACCAACCGTCACGAATTTCACTAATGGAAGTTGGCGCACTCATAGAAATTTCGTCAAGCTTATCCATTCCATAAACGACCATTCCGCGTTCTACGCCCAAGCCAATTAAAACTTTCGTCAGCGGTTCAATTAAATATTCATCGTAAACGCCGAGCAGTTGAAATTTTGGCGACGCGGGATTAGTCAACGGTCCAAGAATGTTAAAGACGGTACGGAATCCCAATTCACGGCGAATCGCGCCAACGTACTTCATCGACGCGTGATATTTTTGCGCGAAGAAAAAGCACATACCGACTTCGTTTAAAAGTTCAACGCATTTTGCAGGGTCTTGATTTATGTTGACGCCCAACGCCTCAAGACAATCAGCAGTACCGCATTTTGACGACGCGGCGCGGTTACCGTGTTTCGCAACTTTCACGCCGCCTGCAGTTGCAACTATCGCGGCAGTTGTGGAAATGTTAAAACTTTGCGCGTTATCGCCGCCAGTACCGACAATTTCAAAAACATCTAAACCAGTTTCAACTTTAGTTGCGTGACTGCGCATAGCGGCGGCACAACCTGCAATTTCATCTGACGTTTCAGCCTTAGCACTTTTCGTAGACAGCGCGGCAAGGAACGCGGCATTTTGTGTTGGCGTAGTCTGTCCGCTCATTATTTCATTCATAGCGTTAAATGCTTCGTCGTACGTCAAATCCTCCTTGCTAACAATTTTTATAATGGCTTCCTTAATCACTTGACAACTTCCCTTCAACTTAAAAAGTTTTTCAAAATAATTTTACCTTGCGGCGTCAAAATACTTTCGGGGTGGAACTGTACGCCGAAGATTTTAAAATCTTTATGTTGAACTGCCATAACTTCACCGTCAATCGTCCGTGCAGTGACTTCAAGGCAAGGCGGCAAAGTTTTTTCATCAACTGCCAATGAATGATAGCGACCGACTAAAAATTTTTTTGGACAGTTCACGAAAAGCGGCGACGTATCGTCACAAATAATTTCAGACTGCTTGCCGTGCATAAGTTTTTTTGCGTAAGTTATCACGCCGCCGAATGCCGCGCAGATAGCTTGATGACCTAAGCAGACGCCGAGAATTGGAATTTCAGCGCCAATTTTTTTTACAACGTCGATAATAATTCCCGCGTTTTCAGGTCTACCAGGTCCAGGCGACAAAATTATTTTCGTAGGAGCAAGCTCAAAAATTTCGTCGACGGTTAAAGCGTCATTGCGTACAACTTTTATATTCGGCGAAATTTCCCCAACAAGTTGGTAGAGATTATAAGAAAAACTGTCATAGTTGTCTATAAGCAGAACCATTTAAATTTCCTCCACGTCGATTTTCAGCGCGGCAAGTGAAGCCTTCGCCTTATTCAAACATTCTTCAAATTCTTTTTCAGCGACGGAATCAGCGACGATACCAGCGCCAGAGCGTACGAAAACTTTACCGTTTTTCTTGTAGACAATGCGAATTGCAATAGCCGTGTCCATATTGCCAGTGAAGTCAATGTAGCCGATAGCGCCGCCGTAAATTCCGCGTTTATTTTTTTCAAGTTCGGCGATAAGTTCACAAGCGCGAATTTTCGGAGCACCAGATAAAGTTCCCGCAGGTAAAACAGATTCGATAGCGTCAAGCGCATCAAAATTTTCAGCAATTTCACCGCGTACAACCGAGCCAATGTGCATAACGTGAGAAAATCTTTCAATGGTATGAAGGCGTTCAACTTGCACCGTACCAAATTTTGAAATTTTGCCTAAATCATTTCTGCCTAAGTCGACAAGCATATTGTGTTCAGCAAGTTCCTTTTCGTCGGCAAGCAGTTCACGTTCAAGGCGTAAATCTTCATCGTGAGTTTTACCACGCGGACGAGTTCCAGCTAGCGGGAAAGTATGAAGTACGCCATTTTCAAGCTTGACTAACGTTTCAGGACTTGCGCCAGCAACTTCCATATCCGTACCAGAAAAATAAAACATATACGGCGAAGGATTTATCATTCTCAATACGCGGTAGGTATTCAGCAAACTTCCTTCATACGGCGCGGCAAGACGATTTGATAAAACAATTTGAAAAATATCGCCTTCATAAATATATTTTTTAGCGCGTTCAACCATTGCACAGTACGTTTCCTTGTCGAAGAGCGGCTGAACTTCGCCAGTAAGTTTGCCAGCAGGTTCGTCAAATTTTGTGCCGTGCAAAATTAGCTGACGAATTTTTTTCAGTTCCTCAACGGCGCGGGAAAAATTTTCTTCGACGTTATCAAGTTTAACGTTGACGATTAAAATAATTTTCTGTTTGAAGTTGTCGAAGGCAATAACTTTGTCGAAAAGCATTAAGTCCACGTCTTTGAAATTTTCTGTGTCGTCAACATCATTTTTCAGCGACGGTTCAGCGTAGCAAATATAATCGTAGGCAAAATAACCGACAAGCCCTCCCGTGAAAGTTGGAAGACCTTCAAGGCGCGGGCTTTTATATTCTGCTAAAATTTTTCGTATGTGCATAGACGGATTATCGGTAAAAATTTCTTCGTCACCGATTTTTAAATTGCCGCGCGTACAAGTTATGCAAAGTTTTGGATCGAAGCCTAAGAAAGTGTAGCGTCCCCAACTATCTTTTTCGCTGACAGATTCAAGCATATAGCAATGCGCGGAAACGTTTTTCAAGATTTTCAAAACTTCGACAGGCGTACAAATATCTGCAGGAAGTTCACAGCTGATTGGTACGACGCCAAAATTTTTTTCAGCGGCAAATTTTTTTACCTCTTCAAGATTAGGAATTATTTTCATAAAATTATCCTCACAAAAATTTATTTTACTGTAAAAGTTTGATTAGCGACTTTTAAAATGTCCTCTTCGCTCCATTTACAAATTCAAGCAATCAAGCTGATAAAAAATATAGAGAAGTTCTTTTCGGAAAACATTATTATATTTATTCATTTTACTTGAATTGTATCATCAATTCTCAATTTTGTCACTTTATAAAAACGGTATAGCATTAATTTTATTTCATCTCTATCAACTGAATTTTTAATGCCAAGAATGAAAATAACTGATTGAAAATTTTTTACAACGTCTGAAAAAATTTTTGGCGAAATTATCAAAGTAGAACTCCCTCTTTAAAAAATTTATAAGCTATAGTAAAATTTATTATACCTATAAAGAATTGGCAAACTTTTTGCAGGAGGAATATTTTGGAACTTTCAACTTTCGCATATTTTTTAACGGCGTCAATACTTTTGACGTTAGCGCCAGGACCAGACATTTTGTACTTGCTCACGAAAAGTTTATCGGAAGGCGCAAAAAGCGGCATAACTTTAGCGGCAGGACTTGTCAGCGGAATAATTTTCCATACTTTTTTAGTAATGGTCGGCGTCGCGGCATTTATACAAAATTCGCCCTTCGCATTCACTGTACTAAAAATTTTCGGCGCGGCGTACTTAATCTTCATAGCGTTTAAATCTTTTCAAGCGGCGCGTACAGGTAAAAAAATTTCTATGCAAAAATCGGACGCCAAAATTTCATTCGGCAAACTTTATCGACGCGGCGTCTTAATGAACGTGTTGAACCCAAAAGTTTTATTATTCTTCCTAGCATTCCTGCCGCAATTTGTGAATTTTTCGGCGTCGTCACCAAGTCTGCAAATAATTTTGTTGGGCGTGACATTTGCAGTTCAAGCATTTCTAATTTTTTCGGCAATGGCAATCTGCGCGGGCAAAGTTAGAAATTTAATTCTGCGCAAAAAAAATTTAGGACAAATCTTCAATTACGTTGAAGGACTTGTCCTAGCGATAATCGCGTTGACGCTTTTAATTTGGTAGGTGAAAAAATGTTGTCGAAAGTTATGGAAAGTAAGATTATGCGTGCGCTAGTCGAATTTGATATGATTCAAGACGGCGACAAAATTTTAATCGGACTGTCAGGCGGCAAGGATAGCCAAGCTTTAACATACGCGCTGGCAACTATGCAAAAAATTTTAGCGCGGAAATTTTCACTTATCGCGTTGACGATTGATCCCAACTTCGACGAAAATTTTCAATACAACGCCGCTAAGCTTACGGAATTTTGCAAGGTACTTGACATTGAACATATAATAGAAGGCGTCGACATTGCAGGCGCGATTCAATCGGCGAATAAAAATCCTTGCTTTACTTGCGCGTACTTTCGCCGTGCCGCAATTAACCGCGTGGCAAATAAAATTGGCGCGAATAAAGTTGCTTACGCTCACCACCTTGATGACGCCGTAGAAACTTTTATGATGAGTTTGCTTTCATCTGGTCAGTTGACGACGTTTCAGCCGAAAACTTTTTTAAGCCGTTCAAATATTACGGTGATTCGTCCGCTGATTTACCTGCGCGAATTTGAAATTAAAAGTTTTGTCCGAAAAAATAATTTTGAGGTGTTGAAATCGCCGTGTCCAATCGACGGTACGACAAATCGGCAGACGGTTAAAAATCTCATAATAAATCTTGGCAAAACGTTCCCTGACTTGTTCGACCACTTGACGGCGGCACTTAGAAAAAATTCTGTCGTCGAACTTTGGGACGCGCCAAAAAATCGCCAACAAATGCGCGAAATTTACTATTCATACGTTCACAAAAATTAATCGGCAGACGCAAAAAGTTAAAGCTGACGCCAATTCTGAAAATTAATTGTAAAAAATTTTCGATTTTTCAGAACAACTTCATCAACAATTCAGGACAAATTCACTAAAAGGTGTTATAATGCGCCCTGTTGTGAATTTGTTTTTAGTTTTTTAATTGAAAGGGGGAAGGCTGCTCCGAAGCGGCGAGACGGCTTTTCAGTCGACAAGCTCGGGACGCGGTACAGATCGCGTTAGGCAGCGGAATAATGAAGCGTAGTATTTGGAAGAAAATTAAATCTAGTAAAAATAAAATTGCAATGTGCTTGATGATGGCAGGACTTTCAGCATTTAGCGTTGGTTTCACGGGACAAAGTGAAGTTGTACAGCCAGTGAAAGTTGCGGCGATTGAAGATAAAATCAACGTCGAAATTCCTACAGCTGAAAATAACTACATCAATCAAACTGCAGAATTTGTGAATGTAACAGCACGTGAGGCGGTGGTTGAACCACCAAAAGACGCGGCGATTGAGCCGATTGGTACGATGGAAAATGTAACTTACCTCACGGATGAAAATAATATTGAGGCAGAAACAGTAGATTATAATTACAGCGAAGAAATGAACTATAGAGCTGTCATGGCAATGGAAGCAACGGCGTATCTTCCGACTGACGGTGACGGCGCATGTATCACGGCTTTAGGCATTCCTGCAACTTATGGCGTTGTAGCAGTTGACCCAAGCGTCATTCCGTTGGGAAGTCGTGTTTATATTCCTGGCTACGGTATGGCTATTGCGGCTGACACAGGCGGCGCGATTGTTGGATATTGTATCGACCTTTGCATGGAAAGTTATTCAGAGGCTATGAATTTTGGACGCCGTGTCGTAACAGTTTACGTTTTGGATTAATAAATATTTTTATAAGTTTTTGATAAAATTTCATTTAGTAAATTTTTAATTTTTAATTAAACTACTTTTTCTTTGACGCAAAGAAAAAGTAGCAAAAAGAAACAGCCCGCTGAAATCGCATCACGCGATTTACGCGGGCGGGCGCACGTCCTGTGCGCCCTTTCTTTATTTGAAATTAAATGTAAATACGCGGTACATGGTTTGAAATTAAACAGGTGACTTCGTAGTTGATAGTTTTCAAATGTTTAGCCGCGTCATCTCCCGTGATTAAATCAGAGCCGAATAAAATAACTTCGTCGCCAATCTTCACGTCGTGAATGTCTGTAACGTCAACCATAAATTGATCCATACAGACGCGCCCAGCAATTGGTGCAAGTTGCCCGTTAATTTCGACGTGAAAATTTTTGTAAGCACGAATGTAACCATCAGCGTAGCCAATCGGCAACGTTGCAATAATCGAATCACGCGCCGCGATAAATTCTCGCCCGTACCCAATGGAAACGCCTTTGGGTATTTTTTTTATGTAAACGATACGCGCAATTAATTTCATCGCTGGTTGAAGTTCAATCGTGCGTTGGACTTCGGCGGAAGGATAAAAGCCGTATGAAATAATTCCAGCACGTACCATATCCAAATGCGCGGCGGGAAGTTCCAAAATTGCGGCAGATTCGGCAACGTGACAAATTTTAACGTCAACGCCAATAGCACGAATTTTTTCAGCAGTTGCCTTGAAAATTTCCAACTGATTCAGCGTAAAAGTTTTGTCCTTAATATCAGCGTCGGCAAAATGCGTGAACAGTCCCTCAAGTTCGACGTTCGGCAAGCTGTCAATTTGCGCGGCAACGTCAACTGCGGCGTCTGGGAAAATTCCAATTCGCCCCATACCTGTTTCAATCGCCAAATGAACTTTCGCTACTGTACCGATTTTCGCGGCGGCGTCAGAAATTTTTTCCGCCAAGTCGAAGTCTGAAACAGTCAGCGTAATTTTATTTTCGACGGAAATTTTTACAGCGTCATTCGGAATTAACCCTAGAATTAAAATTGGCTGGCTAAAACCTGCGCGGCGAAGTTCAAGCGCTTCATCAACAGTAGCGACGGCTAAAAAATCTGCGCCGCATTCAACGACAACTTTCGACACTTCAACTGCGCCGTGACCGTAAGCATTTGCCTTGACGACGGCACAAAGTTTTGCAGTCGGTTGAATATGGCGGCGAATTTCTGTAAAATTATGGCGAATTGCACTAAGATTTATTTCTGCGTAAGCGTCTCGATTCATATTAAATCACTCC
>JAFSUE010000040.1 GCA_017445435.1 Selenomonadaceae bacterium
ATTATTTTTAATGGAATCGTTTCCACTACCGCCGTATATAATTGCATTGCTACTAGAACTGTTAATAGAGTCGTTACCTTCGAGCGCATTTATTGTCACGTTTTTAGCGTAGTTGTAAATACTATCAGCGTCTGCAGTTCCTACAACAACGGTATCGCTTGTACTGTTGCTTATGTCTGCAAAAAGCTGAACGTCAAAATTTTTCATCTGCATAATAAAACCCCCTAAAAAATATCGCCACACTAAATTTTTAATGCAGTATACAAGAAAATAGGGTGGAGTAGTCAAGTATTATTTTTTATAATTAATTTGTTGTGTTCGATTGTGCGGTATTTTTTTGCTGAAAAAATTATTTGACGCTGAAACATTCCACAAAAATTTTCTGAAATTGACGCCGTAACGCTTGATAAATTTGACGCCTTGTATTAAAATTTGTAGCGATTTATTTTGAAACATTGTAAAAATTTTTGTAATGAGCAACGCAGAATTTTTTCATTCCGCATTACGAATTACGCATTAACAAAGGGAGCGTGTTTTTAGTGAAGAAAATCGTTTTACTGTGCGCGGCTGGAATGTCGACAACCATGCTCGTTAAAAAAATGCAGGAAGCGGCGGCGGCTGAAGGTCTTGAATGTACCATTACCGCTTGCGCACAACCTGAAGCTAAAGAAAAAGCGTCTGATGCTGATGCAATTTTGCTTGGTCCGCAGATTCGTTTTGCTAAGGCGAAAGTTGAGGAGGCTTGCCCCAACGTTCCTATTGAGGCTATCGACATGAAAGTTTATGGACGTATGGACGGCAAAGGCGCTCTTGAAGTTGCTAAAAAACTTATGGGAATGTAAAACCTAAAAGCTATTTAAAGTGAGGTTAAATTTATGGAAGGTCTCGAACTCACAGCTTTCCAGATAATTTCTGCAGTCGGTACGGCGCGTAGTGCTTACATTGAGGCGATTCAAAAAGCTAAGGAGGGCGATTTTGAAGGTGCTGAACAACTTATCAAGGAAGGCGACGAAATGTTCATTGAAGGGCATCATGCACACGCTGGACTTTTGCAAGTTGAAGCTGATAACGGGCAAGGTAGCGCGGTTAGCTTAATCATTCTGCACGCCGAAGATCAGTTGATGAGTGCCGAAGGTTTCAAAACTATTGCGCTTGAATTCATTGACGTTTACAAGCGGCTTTTTAAACTTGAAAAATAAAATTTTTGTACAAAATATCTTAAAGGTGACGGAGTTTAAAACTTCGTTGCTTTTTTTGTTTAGTGAGTAGTTAGTAGTTAGTAGTCAGTAGTGAAAAGAACTAGCAACTAAAATCAACACCGTTAATTATTGTTCGCTTGACGTTGAAGTTTTCGTCGAAGATGACAAAGTCAGCCGCCTTGCCAACTTCTATTGAACCAATTTTGTCAAAAATTTTTAACTCCCGCGCAGGATTTTTCGTCACCAGTTCGACAACTTCAGGGACAGTCCATTCAGCATTGCGCGAAAAATTTTTCACAACGTCAATCATCTTCGCCACGCTACCGACAATCGTTCCGTCCTCAAGCGTCGCCAAATTTCCATTGACAAAAATTTTTTGTCCGCCAAATTCAAATTCGCCGTCACCAATTCCGCAAGCCCGTACAGAATCCGTTATCAAAATAATTTTATCGCGTGACTTAGTCTTAGCAACAATTTTCTGCGCGGCTGGGTGTACGTGAACATTATCGGCAATAAGTTCAACAAAAATATTTGACGTAAGCGCCGCCCCAACAATTCCTGGCTTTCTATGGTGTAAGCCACTTTGCGCGTTGAAAAGATGCGTCACGTGATTAGCGCCGTGCTGAATCGCTTGTAAAGTTTCTTCGTACGTTGCAGCACTGTGACCAATCGACACGATAATATTTTCTGCGCGGCAAGCGTCTATAAAATCAAAGTTCGGCAATTCTTCTGGCGCAATCGTCACAATTTTTATCACGTCGGCAAATTCGGCGAAAGTTGAAAAATCTGCGCGGCGAATGAATTTTTTATCCTGCGCACCGTTAAATTTTTCACTGATAAATGGACCTTCAAGGTGAGCGCCTAAAATTTTTGCACCGTTCGACGCCGTACTTTTGGCACGAATATTTTTTAGCGCGTGTTTAATTCTGTCAACGCTCATTGTCATAGTAGTCGGCAAAAAACTTGTGACGCCAGTTGACGGCAGAAAATTTTTCATACCGTCAAGCGCGGCAATATCTTCGTCCATAGCGTCAAAGCCGTTGCAACCGTGAATGTGAATGTTGATAAAGCCAGGCGCTACAAAATTTTTTTCCGCGTCGATAATTTCGCCAGCGTCAGTGACGTTGCCCACTGAAATAATTTTTTCGTCAAAGGTTACGGCGGCTTTATCGTCAATAAAAAAATTGCCCTGTACATCGGGCAAAATAATTTTTCCGTTCGTTATCGTCTTCATAATTTTTTCCCAAAATTTAATAATTTCTAAGATTATCATTCGGATTTTGATTATAATTCGGATTATAATTTTGATTAGGGTACTGCTCCTGTTGATTAGGATATGAATTTTGATTGTAGGAATTTTGGTCGTAAGAATTTTGAGCGTAAGGATTTTGATTTTGGTACTGCTGATTTTGATACGGTTGATTTTGTTCGCCGTATGGATTTTGTTGATATTGATTTTGTGGATATTGCGGAGGCGGCGGTTGATTGGCGTTGCTGTAAGAATTTGGCGCGACATAGGAATTTTGCGTAGACTGTTTATTCATCTGGAACTTGGACTGCTTAAGAATCTGTTGCGCTTGAACAAGCCCAGCCTCTGCCGCTTGCACACCTTGAAAAGTATTTTCCACGTGTGCAATTAACTGGTCGAAAACTTGATTGGCGTACCTATCAGCTTGTTCCTGCAACTGCCGCGCCTGTTGACGTGTACGATCCAAAATTTCACTTTCCTGCTGTTGAGCCTGCGCTATAACCATACGCGCTTTTTCTTTCGCCTTAATGACAACATCATTTTCATCAGTCAAGCGCTCGGCTTTAAGTTTAGCTTCTTTAATGATGCTGTCCGCCTGCTCCTGCGCATTTTTTATAATTTCGTCACGGTCTTGAAGAATTTTTTCAGCGCGTTCAAGTTCCTGTGGCAAATCGTGTCGTAATTCCCCAATTAAATGTGACAGCTCTTCATCGTCAACTAAAATTCTGCCAGTCAACGGTAAGTGTGACGCCTCATCTACAATTTTTTCTATCTGGTCTAGCGTTTCGCGTACAGTCATATATAGTTCGTTACTGATTAATCCGATCTTCACGTAAAATTTTCAGTAACGGAAATTCACCTCCAAAATTTTTGATGATATTAAATTCAATTCACAATTCCTCAAATTTAGATTTTAGCGCAACTTCCACGCATTGCGGCACCAGTCCGCTAACATCGCCGTGAAATTTTGCAAGTTCACGTATTCCTGAGGAACTTATAAATGAAAATTTTATTTCTGTCAACAAAAAAACTGTTTCGACTTCTGGCGCGAGACGTTTATTAAATTGTAGTTGATTAAATTCTGGTGCGAAGTCAGCAGTTGAACGAAGACCGCGAATAATTATGTTAATGCCGTGCGCCTTCACGTATTCCGATACAAGCCCTTCAAACGAATCAACTTTGACGTTGCTAATATGCCGCGTCGACTCTTCCAAAAGTTTAACGCGCTCCGCTACGTCGAAAAGATAATTTTTATGTTTATTCACGAAAACGCAGACGGTTAATTCGTCGACAAGTTTAGCCGCTCGTTCAAAAATATTTACGTGTCCATTCGTGACGGGGTCAAAACTTCCCGTGCAAATTGCCTTCATTATCATTCGTCACCAAAATTTCAATGGCGGTTGTACGCCCATATTTTATTTTTCTAATAGATTTAAAATTTTTCGTGTCCAAATTTTCATCAGCGCCGTATTCAACGATTATCAAGCCGCTTTCGTTCAAAAGTTCAAATTCGGCGATAAGTTCCAGCGCTTTATCAGCTAAATTTTTTTTGTACGGCGGGTCAATGAAAATTAAGTCAAACTTTTTATCTTGACGCGAAATTCTACGCAAAATTTTTTCAAAGTCTCCGCGCAGAATTTCAGCCGCGTTTTCAAATTTAGCACGTCGAACATTTTCCGCGATAATATCAGCTGTCGCAAAGTCAATGAAAGTTACCGAGCCTGCACCGCGTGAAAGTGATTCAATTCCCAATGCTCCAGTCCCCGCGAAAATGTCAAGTACCGCTGAAATTTCATTGAAGTCAATCATTCCGTTCAAGACGCTGAAAAGTGATTCTTTCACGCGGTCTGAAGTTGGACGGGTAGAAAATCCTGCTGGCGTTTTTAATTTCAAACCTTTAGCTTTGCCCGTTATGATTCTCATAGCCGCGCTATTTTACCACAAAATTAAAATACCTTGCAAGATTTATTTCAAGTGCAAAAAATTAGCCGTTCAAGAATTGAAAATTGTTTTATACGAATCTTCAACCTTTGCAACAAGTTCAGCGTCCGCCGTGTCAACTTTTGCGATAAGATTTTTTGCTTGTTGGATAAAACTTTTCGCTTCGTCATAGCGTCCCAAATTGTACAGCGTCAATGCCAAATTTTTCATGGCGTCGATAGTTTTGGGATGTTCAGCGCCAAGATTTTTTTTCAAAAACTGTTCAATTTGCTGTTGAAATGGCAACGCGTCTTCGTGACGGTTCAAGCTGTTGTACGTATCTGCTAAATTTTTCCTGGCGTCGATAGTTTTGGGATGTTTAGTGCCAAGTTTGTTTATTCGCAACTTTAAAACTTCATCTTGAAGTTTCAATGCCTCTTCATAGCGTCCCAAATTGATAAACGTATTTGCTTTATGGTTCATGGCGTCGATAGTTTTGGGATGTTCATCACCCAGTATTTTTTTGCGTAACTGTAAAACTTCATTTTGAAGTTTTAACGCGTCTTCATAACGTCCCAAATTGCCCAACGTTGTAGCCAAATTGTTCATAATAGCTATAGTGTAGGGATGTTCAGCGCCGAGATTTTCTTTTCGCCAATCACGTACTTTTTCTTGAAGTTCCCGTGCCTTATCGTAGTTTCCTGCATAGCTTAATGTCAGCGATAAATTGTTAATGGCATTGACAGTTAAAGAATGTTTATCGCCGAGATTTTCTGTTCGCCATTTAAGTACTTTTTCTTGAAGTTCCTGTGCCTTTTCGTAGTGACCTGAATAGCTTAACGTCAGCGCTAAATTATTCATGGCGTCGATAATTTTGAAATATTCAAAAGGAAACAATTTTTCTCTCAACGATAAAACTTTCTTTTGAAGTTTCAATGATTCGTCGTAGCGTCCAACATTGTTTAACATAATTGCTAAAGTGTTCATGGCGTTGATAGTTTCAATGTGTTCGTCGCCAAGATTTTTTTTGCATAATTCAAGTGCTTGCTCTGAAAGTTCCAGCGCGTCTGCGTAGCGTCCATTGTAGCTCAAAGTACTTGCCAAATTGTTCATGGCGATAATAGTTTTGATATGTTCAGCGTCAAAAATATTTTTAGTCAATTCCAAAACTTTTTCGCCCAATGTTAAAGCTTCGCTATAACGTCCCAAGAATTGAAAATCCGTCACTAAACTATTCATTGCGTCCACTGTGTCTTCGTGTTTTTCGTCGAGAAAGCGGGAAAATTTTTCATAAGCGCTATTATGATATTTTAAAGAATCTTGATAAAATCCCTGCAATTTTTTGAGGTCGCCGAAATCTCTTTCAAAATACGCGAAGGCAATGGAATTTTGAAAGTCTTTGAACTTGCCCGCGTCATCGTCGAATTGGTCTACAAAGATTTTCAAAATATTTTCCGCAATGTCAAACCAACAATTTTTTTTGATTAGCTGTTCCAACTTCAATTCAAAATTTTCTTTGTAATGTTTGTGCAAATCGTCAGGACTTTTAGCGAACTGTGCAGTAAGTTTAGCCCAATATTCCAAATTGAAAAGATATTTGCCGCCAACTTTCAATTCTTTTAAAACTTTTGAAAAATATTCGTCGGCAACGGTGAAAGTTTTTTCGATAACATTTTCAGCGCAACTTGGCAATAAAATACTTTGAATGTTTCTGTCAAAATAAAAAACTGTATCGCTGAAATTTTCAACGCGCATATCTTCAATAGCAAAATCTTTATGCTGAATGAATGAAAATTTTTTTACTCTATCGTACGTTGTCTGGCTGAAGTTGAAAGTTTTTGTGCCAATCTCAAAGGCAATTTTATCCGTCCACTTACCTAAGCCGCAAAGAAATTTAATCATATCGCACGTGCCGTCGTCCATATATTGAAGAAGACGTTTAACGACATCTTCGCGCTTTTTGCCGAAAATGGAATTGTCAGGTTCAGCGCCATTGTGATCGCGTTTGTACTGCGCGTAAACGTCGACGCAAATATCTAAAAAGAAGGGCAGACCTTTAGTCAAATTGTAAATATAGTCGCGCGATTCTTGAGTTGCAACCTCTGCCGTCTCCAAAAATTTATTGGCGTCATATTGGGCAAGCGGTTCTAGTTTATGTTGTTCCAGTTCGTCAGCAAGCCTACCATCCCAACGCAATTTGTTACGCCCCGAAATAACCCAAAGTGTATTCTCAAGCAGGAACATAATTCCAGTAGGATTGCCTGTTTCACTTCGCAACCACGCTTCAGCGTTTAATTGTCCTGCTGTAGCAGATTCTTCATTCGTCAAAGCTTCGTAAGTATCAAGAAAGATTACAAGATAATTTTTTTCACTCTTGCTACTTGTCAGCCAATCGTTGACATCCTGCGCAAAAAGTTCTGGCAGAAGTTCATAAACTCCGTAAGGATTCGTTTCATCAGAGCGTGCAGCATCAAGCCGCTCTTTAATTTTTTTATGTTTGTCATCTGAAATATTTTTCTCTTCCCAATAATCAATTAGCGCCTTACCAATAATACTTATGCCAGTTGCTACTGCACTAGCGCCTGGTACGAAAAAATCAATTATTACTATAGGTTTATTCCAATGTTTTTTAACTTGACTAAGCCATTTATTTTTATCCATAGCCGATTCAATTTTTGCTATGTCAATTTCAGTTTTCTGTCCAGTCTTCAAAAAATGATAAAATTCACCAGTAGAAAAAAGCGGGAAGTTACAGCCATAACCTTCCAACTCTCGCCGCATTTGTTGCAGGATATTTAAAGTGCTGGGCTTGTCTTTGAAGTCAAGATGAATGAACGCAATATCTTTCCGAGTATAGTCTTTGATATTTTTTTCCAATTCTTTCAGCAAGCTAGTTTTGCCGACACCGCTTGCGCCGTAATAAGTGATAATCGTTGAGCCTGTCTGCTTCATAGTGTCAAAGCGTTTCCAAAAATCATGACGCGAGTCGACACGATCGGTAAATTCTTTTTTTAAGAGAATAGGTTCTATTGGTCCAGTTGCTATTGCCATGAAAATCACCTCAACTTCAACAAAATGAAATTAAAATCGTCGTCCGAAAAATTTATTTTTTACGCGCGGGAAAATTATCAGCCACACTAAGCCTACCGGTAAATCAAGAATTGAAAATTGTTTTGTACGAATCTTCAACCTCTGCAACAAGTTCATCATCTGCCGCGTAAATTTTTTTTATTAAAATTCTTGCACGTTTAATAATTTTTTTAGCCTCGTTTTTGCGTCCTAAATCATTCAACGTAAGAGCTACATTATTCATTGCGTCGATAGTATCTTCGTCGTCCGCACCAAGATTTTCTTTCCGCCAATCCAAAACTTGCTCTTGAAGTTTCAATGCTTCTTTGTAGCGTTTCAATTCGCACAACGTACCTGCTAAAGAATCCATAGCGTCGATAATATCTTCGTCGTCCGCATCAAGATTTTCTTTCCGCCACTCCAAAACTTGCTCTTGAAGTTTCAATGCCTCTTTATAGCGTTCTAAATTCCTCAACGTGCTTGCCAAATTATGCATCGCGTCGATAGTGTCGGGATGTTCATCGCCAAGAATTTTTTTGCGTA
>JAFSUE010000286.1 GCA_017445435.1 Selenomonadaceae bacterium
GCACTTCAACAGCAGACAGGTATTTCAAGCCAAATTTACGCAAATTCAACGTCAAGCCTTCACGAACAGTTGAATGTATGGAATGCTCAACTTGCGGCGTACTTACAGGCATTACAACAGCAAGCGGCGATTGAAAATCAGATTTATGCAAATGCAACAGCTAATCTCACTAGTCAAGCGCAAATTTTCAGTCAGCAAATTTCAGCGTTTTTACAGGCTTTACAACAACAAGCGGCAATTTCAGGAGAAATCTATAATAATGACACTTCGTCTTTAATGAATCAGCTGAAAACGTTCGACGACCAGGTACAAAATTTTCTTGCCACACTTCAGCAACAATTTCAAATTGCAGAAAATATTTATCAAAACGGAACTAATACGCTTATGGACGACGCTAAAATCTACGACGACCAACTGCAAAATTACGTTGCGGCAACTCAGGCTTTACTGCAAACTCAAACTCAACGCGGCGAGAGTATCAATCGTATGCTGATGAATCAAGCTACTGTTTTCAATTATCAGTTGAACAATAAACTTCAAACTTTCCAGACAACCGCGCAGATGGACGCCAGCAGATTTAATAATTCACGTACTGCCGCGCAGGACAACATTAATTATTACGGTTCACGTTTCGCGAATTGGGCGACGGCTTTAACTCAACAGGCGGCTAATTCAAACAGCGTCTACACTAACAGAACAAATACGCTGAACGCGAAAGACAGAATTTACCAAGAGTTGATTAAAAATCGGTACGACGCGTTAAATTACGATATGCGGACGGCGCTTGACGCTTACAATTTAATCGGTGACGCGATGATGAAAGGTAATCAAACTTTGGCACAGATGATTCAATCGTCACAATCGTGGGCAGGAAATGTTTTGAATTATCACGGGCAAAAGTGGATGCACAACATAGCGGCATTAAAATATATGTTGGAGATTTTCCAAGCTCGTACAGGTGCATTAGGGGCGTGGAATAATACGTGGGGATCAGTATTCGACAATCTTGCAAAAGGAATTGCGCTTGATACGGCGGCACAGGAAGGCGCACAAAATCCAGCGTTGCGCTTGTGGAATGCGTCGGTGGGCTTGAATCAATCGGCAACTGGCGTTTTGGTGTCAATGGCAGGACAAGGCACGCGAACTACGACGACGAAAGAATCGGGCGGCGACTTTTTCGGCGGCTTATTTTCAGCGGCAACAACTGCACTTACAAGCGGCTTGAGCAGTGGATTATTAACAGGCAGTATGAGATGAAAGGAAGATTGAAATATGTTTCAAAATTTATACACGCCAGAAGAAGTGGCGCGAATGAAGGCACAACTTGAACAAAGTTATCAAAATGCGGCAGTGCAAAATCAAAATTTAAATACAGCGGCAAGTATGGCAAAAAATTTAAATCCAATGGCAAATTTAGGAATATTGCTAGGTACAGTTACAGGCAAATGGGGCGCACAACGATTAAATGATATTTTTGACAAACAAGTTTGGAATACTCGACCAGTGGGAAGTGCTAATCCTGCAGATTGAACGAATCCACTGGAAGGAAAATATCAACCAAAATATCACGGTGCAGGTTTACCAGCAGGCGGCGTTTATGCAAATGAAGTACCACAATATTTTCCAAATTCGCAGTTTTACGTAAGACCTCAAAATCAAACTGTGCAAAATCCAGCGCCTTCAACGGCGTTAAATCCTCCGCCAACATTTTTTGCAAATGAAACGCCATATTACGATTGGCGCAACCAAAATTATTTGACACACCAAGTAACACGACCGCCGTATTTGTCGATTAGGTAGGAGGCGTAAAAATGGTACAGAATCCAGAACTTTTACGCGGTTTGCAAAATACGCCAGTACAATATTTTCCGATGAATGCAGAGTCGCAATACATAAATCAAGCTATCACAATGCCAACTGAAAAAATTCCTACGGTAGATGAAGTAAATCAAAACTACACGGGCGCGAAATACCAAATTTTCAAAGATAATTTTCCAACGCCGTCGCCGCGTGAATTCGATATGCAGACGCGTCTTTACGGTTTGAAAACGGATTATCAAAATTTGCAAGAAAAAATTGACGCTACAAAAGACGCAGACAAGATTAAAAAGTTGCGGCAAGGGCAAAAAGATATAGCCGATAGTGCAAACGTGTTGCGAAATGTGGCAAGTAATATGGGTTACGATATAAACGGATTCGGCGCTAACAATACTTTTGACGAATCGACACAACGCATATTTTTAAATCGTGAACGCGGAATGGCTGAATTTGCTGATATGCCGTCAACTGCCACGCAGAAAAGGGAAGTTTATGGACGCTTGCTTGATCAAGGTGTTGCCCCGCATTTAGCACGTGCAGTAGCTGAAAGTTATCACGATGAGTTCAGAGAAAAAAATATTAACCGCTTAGTTGAAGGAATTGGCGCTTACGGTATGAATGCTGACGGTTCATTAAATCAATTCGGACAAATGATGATGGGCAAACTTTACAATGAAAGTCCGTACGCCTACGGAAATATTGCTAACGGTTTCGCTAATCCTAAAGACGTTTTCAACGTGAATGCAAATTTGGCACAAGCTACAATGAATAACGACGCCGCAATGCAACAAAAATTAGCAAGCCTTCAAAGTGCTTGGGATATAGCAAATTTGAATTTAAATGATAAAAAAGAAGCTAGAGCGCAAACAGAACAACATCATCAAGATGATATGCAATATAAATGGACAAAAATGGATTTGGATAACCAGTTTAAGTTATTAAGAGAAATTAATGGCACTCCTGAAGCTAAAATGCGGCAAGAAATTAAAGCCATTGCGGACACTTATTTTGGTGGAGATATGGAAAAAGCGGCTAAAGTGTACGCGGAAAAGCATTACCAAAATTCTTTTGGAACGAAAAAAGATAACGCCGATAAAGATAAAATTTTAAAATACATACAATTCCGTACAGGATATATTGAGCATTGCATAAATAACGGCGATTTTCAAGGTGCTAAGGAACGTATAAATGAATGGCGTCAAGCAATGCAAAGTGAAGATTTTAAACACTCCGAACAATTAGACAAAGAAGATACTATGTACCTTTTGCACGTGTTAGACGTTTATGAACAAGTAGCAAATAATCAAATGACGCCAGAAGAATTTGCCAAAGTAAAAAGACAACTTGATGGAAAAACTTATGCAGATGACATTGCAGAAAATCCATATTCAAGTACAGATTATGGGCAAAGCCAAATTATGAATAGACACCGCGCGAAATAAGTACAGGAGGTATAAAATATGTCGTGGGTAAAAGAGGCATTAGCGCCTACAATTTTTTCACATACAACGCCAGACACTTTGAAAAATGCAGTTGCTAAGAATAA
>JAFSUE010000287.1 GCA_017445435.1 Selenomonadaceae bacterium
AAAAATGGCAACACGTGAAGAAAATCTTAAGAAAATCAATGAGGGACTCGAACAGTTGACTGATGAGGAACTTGAGCAAGTCGCAGGCGGATCTATTCCACAAACCGCAGAGGACAGCAAATTCCTTTATGAACACGGACTTGTTGATGAGAAACACGGCGTTATTGGTATGACATTCAAATGGAAAACGTTCAGTAAAGAAGTCGATGACGGCTGGGCAAAAGCAGGAATTACTTGCATAACAAAACCAAGTCCTTTTAGCGATAATTTGTACTTTCTTAACGGCAAGCCAATTTCACGCACTGAAGCCTATAACATTGTTGAAAAAAAGTACACTAAGATTCGTTAAGCTTAAAATTTAATCTCTCGACTAACAAAAAGAAATCCCTTCGATAATTCGTTGGGATTTTTTAGTTTTATAGAAATTTTTTTTATTCTTAATAAATTTGAAGTTGACTTGTATAATATCTGAAAATAAAAAATTTTAAAGGAAGAAATTTTGAGTGATGAGACACTCGAACAAATAGCAGGCGGAACTTGGGCGTAGACAGCTACCGACAGAAAATTTTTCCAATCAATTGATAAAAATGAAAAAAGTGTTGGTGATTGTTGGTCAAACTTTGGAATCTCTTTCCAGAGTTGCTCGGGGGATAATGTTTACAAAATCGGCGATGATAACTTTTTCGCAAGCCAGAGCATACAGAATAGTTCTTGCAAAATTACATTATCTTGGATTTTTAAGTGACGGTAAGGATGAAAATTACACCAAAATTTTTGTAAAAATACATTTGAACTTGATGTGTAATCTAATTAAAATTTTTATCTTAAAATCCCAGCGGCAAAAGTCGTTGGGATTTTTTATTTGACGCACTAAAAAATTTTTTATAAAATTCTTCTCTAAGTGATTCGATGAAAATTTATTTAGATATAAAAGTTTTCGTGACGGCAGGAAAATTAAATGTAAACGGCATTTGTTCAAGGGATGGCGGTACAGCTGAAAAATTATTTTTAAGCTGTTCATTCATATATATTTAGGGAGGATTTTTTATGAAAAAGAAATTTTTAGCGCGAATGTTGACGGCAATGTTGGGCGTTGGACTTGTGACGGCTGGCGTACCGAATATTGACGGCTTGTCTATGTCGACGGCAAGCGCGGAAGTTCTCACGGTAAACAATTACAGCTTGGAGTTTGACGCTAGCAAAGGCGTTGAAAAAACTATGGCGATTGACGGAATTGCAGTTAAATTCGTCGCCTATGAAAATATTGTTTACGTCAAAAATCCTGCCAACGTCGAGGCGGAAACGCTTAACATTTACATTCCAACTGAATATCTTCACGGCGGCACGGTAAACGGCTACATTGCAAGTACCGCGCCTATTTTTATGCCCAATGGCGTCGGCGGTTATATGCCTGGACCAATTTTGCTGCCCGTCGAAAAAGATCAATTCACTGGCAAGCCCAACGCTACGTTAATGGCGCTGTCACGCGGTTTAGTCGTAGTCACTCCAGCAATTCGCGGCAGGACAACTGTTACTAACGGCGTTTTCGTCGGCAAAGCGCCTTCATTAATCGTCGACTACAAAGCGGCTGTTCGTTACCTTCGCTACAATAAAAATCGTTTACCAGCTGGCGATACTGAAAAAATTATTTCCAATGGAACGTCAGCAGGCGGCGCACTTTCAGCGGCTCTTGGTAGTATGGGCAACGCGGAAGAATTTAATTCGTACTTAAATCAAATTGGCGCGGCTGATGAACGCGATGATATTTTTGCGGCAAGTGTCTATTGTCCGATAACTAATCTTGAAAATGCTGATAAAGCCTACGAATGGATTTTTAACGGCGTCAATACTTACTATCCCGCAATGTGGCAGATTGAAGATTGGAAGGCACGCGGCGTTTACAAGGGCAAAGATGACGGCAAGCCCGCGAAGGTTGATGCAAGCAGTGCTAATAATCCCCTTGCGTCAAGTGATCCTTTTGATATGACGGCTGACGAAATTGCAATTTCAAAAATTTTGCGTGACGCCTTCCCCGATTATGTCAACAGTTTAAATTTGCGTGACGGAGCTGGAAATTTATTAACGTTAGATAGAAATGGCAACGGCTCTTTCAAAGATTATATCAAGTCAAAATATATGGAGTCTGCGCAGAGGGCATTTTTTGAAGGAAAAAATCTTGCCAATGTTAGCTGGGTAAAGATTGAAAATGATAAAGTTGTCGACGTTGACTTAGCGGCGTATCCTTTCAACGTGACGCGAATGAAAGCCGCCCCCGCTTTTGATAAAATTGATTTAAGCTCCGCTGAAAATGATGAGTTTGGCACTTCAGCTAATGCTCCGCGTCATTTTTCAGATTTAATACAACAAAAATTCGGCGGTCCAATGGCTGAATCTGAACAAATTAGATTGATGAACCCGCTGAATTTTATCGGACGTTCTGAAGTGAAAGTTGCGAAATATTTTAGGATACGTCACGGCGCGGCGGATAGAGATACGGCGCTGGCAATTCCTGCAATTTTGGCGTTGAAGTTGCAGAATAACGGCGTTAATGTAAACTTTTTCAGTCCTTGGGGTCAAGGTCACGGCGGCGATTATGATTTAAATGAACTTTTCGACTGGATTGACTCAATCTGTAAATAATTAGGAATGCGTAATGCGTAATGCGTAATGATTGGAGAAATTTTTAATGAATGAATCAAACGTGATTGTATCAAAAAGTATGGCGTTTGCAGTACGTATTGTTAATCTGTACAAATATTTGAAAAGTGAAAAATCTGAATACATTCTTTCTAAACAAGTACTTAGGAGCGGTACAAGCATCGGCGCTAACGTCAAAGAAGCTGTTCGCGCACAGACAAAAGCAGATTTTAATACAAAAATGCACATTGCAATGAAAGAAGCTAGCGAAACAGAATATTGGCTTGAATTACTTGAGAAGACCGATTACTTAACTAAAACGCAGGCTGAAAGTATTCTCAATGATTGTGTGGAAATTATAAAAATTTTGGTATCTATCACTAAAACGTTAAAAAATGAAAAATAACTCTACATTACGCATTACGCATTCCTCATTACGCATTAATTTTGTTCATTTGCACGTACACACGGCGTACAGTTTGCTTGACGGTGCGGCGCGTATCGACAACTTGCTTGACGCGGCAAAAAATTTTGGTATGGACTCAATCGCCATTACTGATCACGGCGTCATGTACGGTGCTATTGAATTTTACAAGGCGGCGATTAAACGCGGCATTAAACCAATTATCGGCTGTGAAGTTTATATCGCGCCTAAATCGCATCTTGATAAAGATTCTACTGAAAGATTTCATTTAATCTTACTGGCTGAAAATAATCTTGGCTACAAAAATTTAATAAAGCTTGTTTCTATCGCGTCGATTGACGGCTTTTATTACAGACCGCGTGTCGACCTTGAACTTTTGCGCAAATATCACGAAGGCATTATCGCGTTGAGCGCTTGTGTTCAAGGCGAAATTCCACAGGCAATTATTAAAGATGACATTCCCCGCGCAGTTGAACTTGTCAAAGTTTACACTGAAATTTTTGGGCGGGATAATTTTTTTTTGGAAATTCAAAATCACGGACTAGACGCTGAAAAAAAAGTTCGTGACGCACTTATAAAAATTTCTCGCGATTTAAATATTAATCTCGTCGCAACAAATGATGTTCACTACGTCAAGCGCGAAGATAGCGCCGCGCACGATGTACTTTTATGTTTGCAGACTGGAAAGCTTTTGAAGGATGAACACCGCCTTAAATTTAACTCGGACGATTATTATTTGAAGTCGCCCGCTGAAATGTATGAACTTTTCGCGGAAGTTCCCGAAGCTTGCGAAAATACCTTAAAGATTGCCGAACGTTGCAACGTCGAATTTAATTTTGGTGAAATGCACTTGCCAACCTTCGACGTGCCAAAAAATTTTTCAAACGCTGATGATTACCTGCGCGAACTTTGCCACCGTAAAATTTACGACCACTATAAAAATCCTGACGATAAAATTTTTGCCCGTACGAATTACGAATTGGACGTTATAAAAAATATGGACTACGCTGGATATTTCCTTATCGTACAGGATTTTATTAACTACGCGAAAAAAAATAATATTCCAGTCGGACCTGGTCGCGGCAGTGCAGCTGGAAGTGTCGTTGCGTACCTTTTGGGAATTACTGAAATTGATCCGCTGAAATATAATTTGCTCTTTGAACGTTTCCTCAATCCCGATCGCGTTTCAATGCCTGACATTGATATAGATTTTTGTTATCGTCGACGCGAAGAAGTTATAGACTACGTCAAGGAAAAGTACGGCGAAAGTCACGTTGCGCAGATTGTAACTTTTGGGACAATGGCGGCTAAGGCGGTTATTCGTGACGTTGCCCGCGTTAAGAATATTCCCTACACGGAAAGTTCACGAATCGTTGATATGATTCCCAACGAATTGAAAATGACGCTCGATAAAGCGCTTGAATCTTCGCCAAACCTTAAAGCCGATTATGAAAATAATTCACGTACAAAAGAAATTTTTGACTTAGCACGACAGCTTGAAGGTTTACCGCGTCACGCATCAGTTCACGCGGCGGGCATTGTCATTTCAAAAGATGAGCTGACCTCCTACCTGCCACTTAACAATTTGAAAGGAACAATAGTCACGCAGTTTGACAAAGACGGCATTGAACAGCTTGGCTTGCTGAAGATGGATTTTCTTGGACTGCGTACGCTGACGATAATTGACGACGCCATTAAAAATATTAAATCTAACTCTGGCGTCGACGTTGACATTTCAAAAATTCCGCTTGACGACGAAAAAACGGCGCAAATGTTATCACGCGGCGATACTGGCGCAGTTTTTCAAATGGAATCGCCAGGTATGACAAAGTTGGTAAAAGATTTAAAGCCAACTTGTTTTGAAGATTTAATCCCTACAATCGCGCTTTTCAGACCTGGTCCATTGGGTAGCGGCATGGTAAAAGATTTTATCGACGGCAAACACGGACTACGCCTCCCGACTTACTTGCACCCAAAACTTGAACCGATACTGCGCGAAACTTTCGGCGTCATTTTGTATCAAGAACAAGTTATGCAAATTGTTCAAGCGCTTGCAGGATTTTCACTTAGTCAAGCTGATTTACTGCGCCGAGCTATGGCGAAAAAAAATATTTCAATCATTTCCGCGCAGAAGGAAAATTTTTTAAACGGCTGCACGAACAACGGCATTGAAAGTTCATTGGCTGAAAAAATTTTTAAACTGCTTGAAAATTTTGCTGACTACGGCTTTAACAAATCGCATTCGGCGGCGTATGCACTTTTTGCGTGGCAGACGGCGTACTTGAAGGCGCATTATAAAACTGAATTTATGGCGGCGACTTTGTCAAGCGTTATGGATTCTGACAAAATTTTCAGCTACATTGAACAGGCTAAACGTATGGGCATTAAAATTTCTCCGCCAGATATAAATTCAAGCGGCGTACATTTCCGCGCAGAAGGCGATAAAATTTATTTCGCATTGTCGGCGATAAAAAATCTTGGCGAATCGGCTATTGAAGGCGTTGTCAAAATTCGTGATAGCGGCAAAAAGTTTGAATCGCTTACAGATTTTTGCAGCCGCGTCGGCGCTAAAACTTTTAATCGTACCGCGTTAGAAAATTTGATAAAGTGCGGCGCCTTTGACAGCGTCCAAAAAAATCGAAAAGGCTTGATTGAATCTCTTGGGAAAATTCTTGATGAAGCGCGTAAACCTAGCAAAAATTTATTTGAAGCGGAATTTTCAGAAATGCTTTATAAAGCTGAGACTGTTGACTTTTCCACGAGCGAAAAACTTAAATTTGAAAAGGAAATTTTGGGCTACTACGTGACAGGGCATCCGCTTGACGAGTACAAAGAAAAAATTTCTTACCTTCAAAGTATCGATAGCATTAGACGTACAAACATAAAATCTAAAAACTTCGTTAAGATTGGCGGCTTAGTGACGAATTATCGTAAATTACGTACTAAAGCTGGCGCGGCAATGGCTATCGTCACGATTGAAGATTTCAACGCAAATATCAACGTGATAATTTTTCCCAGCGTCTTTAGCAAGTGTCAAGATTTTCTTGCCGAAGAAAAAATTTTTGTAGTCGAAGGTACGACAGATTTTTCACGCGGCGACGTTGAAATTTTCGCGGACAAATTAACGCCGATTGATGATTACACGCCAGATATTTATTTGACGCTTACAAATTCTACGAACAATGCGACGACTAAGCAGGCGTTGAAAAAAATTTTTGCAGAGAATCAAGGCGACAGTGAAATTTATCTGCGGCAAAATGAAAAGTGGACACGAATTAAAAATCAAGGTAAAATTTCTATTGATGAAGATGTTTTAATTGAACTGAAAAATTTGTTGGGCGCTGAAAATGTCCGCCTTTATTAGGGAGTTGGTAACGG
>JAFSUE010000041.1 GCA_017445435.1 Selenomonadaceae bacterium
ATTACCGACTACGTTGCATTGTCGCCCGACGTTATTGACTGCCCCGTTGATAAGGAGTGATCATCTTGGAATTTAAAATTCAAAGTGGCAAGTACATTTCACTTGAAATTGTTAAAATCGCTATGGATATTTTGCGTGAAAGTCATTGCCCGTACGAATCATTTAAAAATTCATTGCCAGATTATAAATCTTTCGACGGCTACACCATACAACTTGATGAAGGCGATGAATACTCCTACTACTTTATTTGTCACGCCAAATTTAAAGAAGAACTATGAATAGTACCGCCATATAAAAATTTTTACCCCGTATCTTAATTGGTACGGGGATTTTTTTGTCTGCACTTTGTCTGCAAAGATGAAAAATTTAGCTAAGTTAAAGTTTGTTAAGGTTGAGCAAAAAAGTTAAAATATATCAATACTTTCAGACTATCAAAAGTTGCAGTTTGTTAAGGTTAGTTATATTAGAAACAATTTATACAATAATCTCGCGCATTATCTTTCTAACTTTTTGCCTCATCCGCTGTACATTAAATTGCTTCGTGAGTTGAGAAAAATCTGTCGCTATCCTTCTACATATTCAGTGGCAAAAGATTTTTCCCTTGTTCCTATAATTTTTCTTTCAGTTTTTCGGTTTATCAGCGATAATGGTACAGCCGCAGGAAACATTTAAATCTTCAAGTCCTTTTTGATAATCAACGTCGGCAGTAGCTTTAGTTGCTCTAGGTTGTAAATACGTGTAGCCGAAATATGTTTGCTTTTTTGAGGAAAATCCTGAACTTTAAAATTTTAAGCAAATTTTAATCTTGAATAAGAATTTTTAAACTTTCTTCATTTAAAATTCCCAGCAGATAACCGATAAACTTTTTGAAGGGAATGTTAAAAATGAAGGCTAATAAAATTTTTATATCAGCGATCGTCGGCGCAATGCTTACATTTGGAATTGGCAGTACAAGTTCAGCGGCGGAACTTTCCAGCGATTTTTCTACGTTGCAGGTTGAAAGTCAACAAACTTTGTCACATCATCATCACAGAATGCCTACACCTCCACCACGTCATGACAACAGGCATTATGACAGACATGGCGGCGGATTCGGACGTACTAGCTACGGTCCAAATCGCGGCGGCGGCAATTACAATTCCCCACGAAATACTAGGAGCGGTTCACGAAATGTAAATGTCAACGTCCGCAGAACTGAAGTTCGCAGAGTCGATATAAATGTAAATTCTTCGCGCCGCGTGTAAAATTCAAACGACTAACCTAACCTCCTTTATTGTATATAGAAACTTTTACGTCAGCTTAAAAAGTTGGCGTATTTTTTTGCAGGAAAATCTTTTTGTGGAAAGAATCAGAATATAACAAAACTAATTGGCAGAATTTTTTTGCGTCTAATTTTACGAAAAGGATAGCGGCGTCATGAGCAAGATTAACTTAATAGCAATAGGATCATCAACAGGCGGCACTGAAGCGTTGGCGGCAATAATACCTAAACTGCGTCCACCATTACCGCCAATCGTCATTGTACAACACATTCCGCCGAAATTTTCTACAATGTTTTCCGAACGCTTAAACCGTGAAAGTTTGTTGACTGTTAAGGAAGGCGAACACGGCGAAGTTATAAAAGAAAATTTTGTATACATTGCACCAGGCGGCTTGCATATGGAGTTACGCAGAAATCGCGCAGGGGCATTGCAGATACGTTGCTTTATGGCGGCGCCAGTTCATTCGTGCAGACCAGCAGTCGACATACTTTTTCATTCCGTCGCTGAATTGGTTGGCGAAAATGCGTTAGGCGTCATTCTAACTGGAATAGGTCACGACGGCACGGTAGGACTTTTGGAAATGAAAGAACAAGGCGCGTTGACGTTGGGACAAGATGAAGCAACTTCCGTTGTTTATGGTATGCCGCGTTCAGCCTTTGAAGTCGGCGCGGTTGATAGACAAATTCCGCTTGGAGATATGGCGCTGGAAATTATGGCAACTGTTAAAAAATCTTATATTAGTGGCTAGGAGGAAAATTTTATGATTCACACGTTACAAAATGACGCGCTGAAAATTACCGTTTCAGACTACGGCGCGGAGTTGAAATCTTTGACTGGCGCTGACGGTACGGAATATCTTCACGATGGCAATCCTAAATGGTGGAAGTACACTTCGCCCGTACTGTTTCCATTCGTCGGAAAGCTTGTCAATAATAAATACCGCGCAGAAGGTCAAGAATACAGCTTGCCGCAGCACGGCTTTGCACGTACCACAAACTTTGAATGTATTCGCGAAGATAAGGACGAAATTTCTTTTCGCCTTCATTGGAACGAAGACACGTTGAAAGTTTATCCTTACAAATTCGCGCTGGAAATTTCCTACATTCTTAAAAAAAATACTGTTGCCGTCATTTGGGTTGTGAAAAATATTGACGACAAACCGATTTACTTTTCAATCGGCGCACATCCCGCGTTGAAGTGTCCGATTGTTGACGGTGAAAATTTTGATGACTGTTATTTAAAATTTAATAAGGTTGAAAAATCTGCGCGGTTACTTTTAGCGTCAAGTGGTAACCTTTCACATGATAGAGTTCCAACGCTTGACGGCGACACGCTGAATTTAAACTACGAACTTTTCAAAGGCGATGCGCTTATC
>JAFSUE010000288.1 GCA_017445435.1 Selenomonadaceae bacterium
AATCTGTACGTATTCGGCGCAGAATAATTAAAGCTGACTTTACTGTTATTGTTAAATGTTATGTCGCCATAAGAATATCCTGCCGACAAAACGTCATCAATGCTGGCGTCTGGAAAATAAATTGTCATATTTTCTCCGTGATTGTAGATGTATTCCGAGCCTTGATTTTTATAATAAATAACTGTCGCGTCGTTAGCGTAGCTCCAAATTTGATCGTCACCGGCGCCGCCGTTAATTGTCGAATTTGAACTGTCATTTCTTATATAGTCGTCATCTTCATTGCCTTCAATCCAAAGGTGCGAAGCAAGGTTGCTTGACGTGATATTATCTTGACCCGCGCCGCCTTTCAATGTTGACCAGCTACTATAATTTTGAATCGTATCGTTACCCGCGCCGCCTTCAACGCTGATATAAATCAAATTGACTGCGCTGTAAATTGAGTCGTTGCCGTCGCCACCGCTGACATTGACGTTTGAAGAATAATTTCTAATGGTGTCGTTACTGTTGCCGCCGATTAAGGTTACGTGTTCTCCATAATTGTCAAGTTTGTCTGCACCGTCGCCGCCAATCATTAAAACGTTGGAAGAATAAAAATTTACCAACATATCATCATTATTGCCGCCGTCAATCGTTGTCCAGTGGCTGTGATTTAAAATTGTATCTTCATCGCCGCCGCCTTGAATGTTTACGAGAATTAAATTTTCATCCGATAAAATCCAATCGTCACCGTCTCCACCAAGAATTGTAGCGTTAGAGGCACTATTGCCAATGTCATCGTCATTTTCACCGCCGTCAATCACAGCATTTTCACTGAAATTGTAAATTGTATCGTTGCCCGTGTAACCTTGAACGGTGGAGTTAGCCGCGTAGAAATTTCTGATGATGTCGCCGCTACCGAAAGCGTAAATTGCCGAGCCTGCCGCAAAGTTGTCGATAGCGTCCGCGCTGTTCGTACCGTAAACTTGATTGTTAGGAATAAAGTTGCTGATGTTCGCCATTTTTTAATCTCCCTTCATCATACAAAAAAAATTACCTAACAAATTGTATACGGTGAAATTTATTTTGTCCTTACCCGCCAGCACAATTTACAAAAAAATTTTTGGAATTTTAAATTTTACTTTCATTGACCTTTTCAAAGGTATCTAAAATTTCCTGTTCAGGTTCGCTATCCATTTTGCTGACAATGTAAATTGCAATCAGTGAAAAAATAAATCCAGGAACAATTTCATACAAGCCGAACAATTCAAATTGTTTCCACACTAAAACGGTAATTCCGCCGACGATAATTCCCGCGATAACGCCGCGCCGTGTCGTACGTTTCCAAAACAGACTCATTAATAAAGCTGGTCCAAATGCCGCGCCGAATCCTGCCCACGCATAAGCTACCATATCCAAAATGAAACTGTTGGGATTAAATCCTAAATAAACTGCGATTGACGCAATAATTAAAACTGACGCGCGAGAAATCCAGACTAATTCAGTTTGGTCTGCGTCTTTGCGAAGTAAAGTTTTATAAAAGTCCTGCGCGAATGCTGACGCCGCTACTAAAAGTTGTGACGATGCAGTTGACATTATCGCGGCAAGTACTGCTGATAAAACTACACCTGCGATTATCGGCGGGAAAAGTTGATTCGTCATCACGAGAAAAACTTTTTCAGCGTCTGTGCCTTCAAGTGGCGTCGTCAAGTACACCGTACCGACCATTCCGACTGCTACTGCCGCCGCTAAACTTAAAATAACCCAAGTCATTGCAATTCGCGTTGCTTGCGGAATTTCAGCCGTCGACTTAACCGCCATAAATCTAACTAAAATGTGCGGTTGTCCAAAGTAGCCAATGCCCCAAGCTAAAAGTGATACGACTTCGATAAATCCAATTTGTGAACCGTCAGGCTTTAAAAATGGGTCGAACATTGACGCCTTGAAGTTTGAAATTGCGCTAATCGTTTCGCCGAATCCGCCCATTGCCATTGCCGCGCAGGTTGGTACAAGTAAAATTGCAAAGAACATCATCACGCCTTGAATGAAATCTGTACGGCTAACTGCTAAAAAGCCGCCTATTAACGTGTAAAAGACGACGGAGCCTGCGCCTAAAATTATTGCCAGTTGAAAATCAAGTCCGAATACCGTTTCAAATAATCTGCCCGCCGATACAAAGCCGCTTGACGTGTACAGTATGAAGAAAATTAAAATGAAAATCGCGGGGACAATTCGGAGCAAGTTTGAAGTGTCTTTGTAGCGATTCTGTAAAAATTCAGGCAAGGTTAAAGCGTTGCCCGCCAATTCCGTATAACGTCTTAATCTTGCCGCGACAAATTGCCAGTTTGCCCACGTACCTATTGCAATGCCTACGGCTATCCAGCCAGCGTTGAGTCCCGCCAAGTATGCAAAACCTGGTACGCCCATTAACATCCAGCCGCTCATATCAGACGCCTCTGCGGAAAGTGACGTTACCCACGCGCCTAATCTACGGTTGCCCAAAAAATAATCACTCATATTTTTTGTTTGGCGGTAGTAGTAAACGCCTATTGCCATCATACACCCAATGTAAAATACAAAGGCATTGATAATCATTACATCGTTTGTCAAAATTTTTCCTCCTTAAAATGTAAAATTTGGAATAGTTGAAAGTTTTTTCTGCCGAAAAAATCACAAGGAAAAATTCTACAACTTTTGAAATTTACCTGCAATACGTGTATTTAGTGAACTTGAAGGCGAAGTCTCAAGAATTGCTAAATTTATGGCGGTGTTTATTTTGATGACACGAAATACAAAGAACTTCCAAATTTGATTCGCGACAATCCCATTTAAGTCCGTTTTTGTGGTGAACGTGCAAGCCATTGACGCCGTAAAATTTTTTGCCGCATTCTTGGCAAGTGTAATGATATTTTTCTTTCATCTGGCGCGACACTTGCTCCCAGTCTTTAGGATAAACATTTAGCCGCGCAGTTATTTCATCATCGGCAGGCAAATCTTCAAAAAATTTTTTATTGTCGTTACCCATAATTTTAAAAAATTCTTCAATGGAAAAAGTTTCATAAATAAATTTTTTTAAATCGTTGTCAACAGATTTATAATCTTTCCAGTTCAATTTTTTTAAACAATGCTTGCAGACGTGCAATTCCGCTTCAATTTCGACGACGCGATTATTGACAATGCGGTTTACTTTAAATTTGCCGTCCGTTCGAGTTGAGACAACGTATTTTTCGTAGCGATTATTTTTTTGCATTTGCGCCAAAGTTTGACAGCCGACAACGTGAAATTTATATTCAATCTTTTTATCGCCGTACTGCGGCTGGTCACGAATATATAAAATTACGCGCTGACCTTTATAAAAAAATCCTTCGCCAGTAATTCTAAGGTTAGGATCATCTGTAGAAATTTCCAGTGTAAAAATTTTTTTATCTTCATCAGAAATCTTCATAAGTTTTTTTATGCGTAAAAATTCTTCGGATTTTAAAAAGTCAATCGCGTCCAATATCTTCAATCCCTTCTGCAAGTTGATTCATTTTTTCATCGGCTTTAGTACGTATTCTGAAATCAACGCGCCTTGAAAGTTTCGCGTCAATTTGTCCGTCCGAAATTATCGGTTGGCTGGAAGATAAACCGTTGGCGGTTATTCGGCGAATTATCCATTCCAAATTATTTTGAAGTGCAGGCATATTTATTGCATAACTCAAAACTGCGCGGGTTCGCGATTGAGAAAGCGCCATATTGTTCAAATATTCCTGTTGCCGCGTCTTTGCACCATCCCAAAATGGATCTGTATGTCCTTCAATTCTAATTTCTTCGACGTAATTTTTAAATTCATCTTGAGAAATTACCTTTATATATCGCGGCAGAAAGTCATTTAAAATTTCTTGAAATTTTGGCGTCAATAAATCTGAACCGACGCTAAATAAAATATCTGGCTCTTTGAATCTGAAAGTTAAAGTTTTTTCTTCAA
>JAFSUE010000289.1 GCA_017445435.1 Selenomonadaceae bacterium
TTAGCGACGAAGTTTTAACGGTACAAATTGCTGACGACGTAAATATAAAAATCACACGCGGCGCAGTCGGTACGATTGCCCCAGAAAAAAAAGTTGTTGATGATGACGACGACGACTTATAAAGCTTGAAAAATTTGTAGAAACAAAAAAAGTCCCGCATTAGACGGGATTTTTTATTTAGCGTAGGCAGGATTTACGCGGAAATTATAAAATTAAAACAAAGTAATTTTAGCGTAGGAAATTTTTTTGTGACGGGGAGGGAAATTTTTATGGCGATAGATTTTGACGACGAAAATATTTTGCGGCTGTTGGACGTGAAAATTTTGCAAATCCTTCAAAAACATTCCGATAGCAAGCACCCTTTGACGCAACAAAAAATTATTGACTACCTCGACACGGATTTTGACGGCGAATTTTGCGATCGTCGTTCCGTCGGTAAAAATATTCGTTCCCTACAAGCGGCTGGCGTCAACATTAAATCGACTAAGCGCGGCAGTTACATTGTACGCGATTTTAGCGAATCGGAATTGCGTATGTTGATTGACAGCGTGCTTTTCTCAAAAAATATTCCTACAGATAAAATTCAAGCGCTAATCGACAAGCTGAAAAATCTTTCCAGCGAACATTTCAGCGCGAAGGTTAAACACATTATTAACTTGCCGCGTCTGCCACATTCAGACAACGCGCAGGTTATGTCTTCGCTCGATATTCTTAACGATGCCATTCATTTTAAGAAAAAAATTTCATTTATCTACAATCGCTACGGTAAAGATTTAAAGTTGCACCCGCGCAAAAAGACGCCGTACAAAGTTAGCCCGTACCAAATGGCGGCGACTAATGGCTTTTACTACCTCATAGCAAATACTGATGGCTACGATAATATTTCGCACTACAGAATTGACCGTATGACGGAAGTTAAAATGTTGGACGAATCTGCGCGGGATAATCGCGACCAACGCCATAAGATTGAAGGTTGCGTCGGCGGCTTGAACTTGCCAGAACATATGGCGCAAAGTATTTATATGTTCGGCGGCAAAAGTATTTGGGTGAAGTTTTGGGCTAAAGAATTTATGATTGATACGCTTGTTGATATGTTTGGCAAGACGTTTAGAATTTTGCAGGAGGACGGCGACAGACTTTTAATCGAAGTTAAAGTTAATGAAACGGCGATTAAGTATTGGCTAATGCAGTACGGTGAAAGCGTCGAAGTTATTGCGCCAGCGTCACTTCGTGAAGAAATTCGGCGTACGGCGGAAAACATTATGAAGATTCATAGTTAGATTTTAGGGGGTATGAGGTAGGATTTTTTCACTACTAACTACTGACTACTAACTACTAACTAAAAAGAAAGGGGAAATTATTTTGGAAAATAGCAAAGTTAAAATTTCTGCGGTTATCATTGGGAGCATTAATATTGACGTTGACACGCTGAAAAAGATTGAAGGCATTGAACTTTTCAAAGTCACGGATAGAAAATCTTGTGAAGAAATTGTCAACCGCGTATCAAGTGACGATTTAGTTTTCATCATTTCGGATGGGCGCGAAGTTTATTACGCAGAAAAATTTTTCTCACGCCTTCCCGCGTTGAAAATTTTCTTGGTGACTGAAGCTCAAGCCGCCGCAAATAAAAATCTGCGTGATGTGATTATCCAACTGCCTGCGCAGAATTTTAACGAAAAGATTTTTGAAGTTGCCAACGCCTTCAACGATGTATTGAACGTGGAAGGGCTTGTAGCTTTAGACTTCACTGACATTCAATCGCTTTTCAAAAATTCGGGTAAAGCTATATCTAATATTGGCGTGGCGACTGGTGAAAATGCCGCTGAAAATGCCGTACAAAATGTGCTTGAAGGTCACGACGATATTAAATCTGCGCGGTCAATTTTGATGAACTTTAAAGGGTCGAATAAATCGGTTTCGATAGATAACATTAAAGCGGCGACGAAAAAAATTAAATCGTCGGTACGTGAAGACGCTAAATTTACTTTTGGCATAACGATTGACGAATCATTTGGCGACAAAGTGAAAGTTGCCGTTATCGCTGGAAAATTTCTTGGCTAAAAATTTTATCTGCTAATTAAGCGTCTACCTTTCGTAAGTGCCGCGCAGTTCGTCACGGACAATTTTTCCTTCGACAAGGGCAATAACTCTTTTTCGCATACGGTCGACAATCGTTTTATCGTGAGTAGCCATAACAATCGTTGTACCAGTAGCGTTGATTCGGCGGAAGATGTCCATAATATCGCGGCTAGTATCGGGATCAAGGTTGCCAGTTGGTTCGTCGGCAATGACAATGCGCGGGTCGTTTACGATAGCGCGAGCAATGGCTACGCGTTGCTGTTCGCCGCCTGACAGTTGGTCGGGGAAGTGTTTGTACTTGTCACTAAGTCCAACAATATCAAGTACGGCGTTTACAGTACGTTGCATTAATCGGCGTGGCGCCTCAATAACTTGCATTGCGAAGGCAACATTTTCATAAACAGTTTTATCGGGCAAAAGTCGATAATCTTGAAAAATTACGCCAAGTGAACGGCGCAGGTACGGAACTTCATTTTGTTTAAGTTTGACGACGTTTTTTCCATTTACGATAATTTCGCCAGACGTTGCAAGTTCTTCCCGCATTAAAAGTTTCATTAGTGTTGACTTGCCAGAGCCAGACGCGCCAACTATGAAAACAAATTCGCCTTCGTCAATGTCAAGGCTGATATTATCTAATGCGGTTACGTTATTTTGTTCATAAATTTTCGTGACATTTTTTAAATGAATCATCGTTAATGCGTAATGCGTAGCGCGTCCATTAGGGTTTGTTTGTAAACTTAACTTGAATTAATTTTTATTTTATAAACTACTTTTTCTTTTTGAAAAGAAAAAGTAGCAAAAAGAAAACATTGCGGCATTTGTGCGCCCACGATTAACTTTTTAGCAGTTTAAACGTTTCACCGCGTCCCATTTGTTGCGACAATCCAAAGTTACAGAGGCGCTTGGAAATGCCGCTGATTTCCTTAATTTTACCAACAATCCCTAAATGTAACAGTGCGCATTATTACGCTCCTTTCTATGATTTTGGAAAAAGTTTAATTATTTCAATTTGAAAAGTCAAGCGGCGTATCGTACCGATTAATTTTGCGCTAAGATAACGCTTTCATATTTCGCAAAAAAAAATTCCCGTTGGTTTAAACCTTCGGGAAATTTTTATAGATTGAAGTTTACGTACTACTTCATTCTGTCAATATGGAAAGTGCCGCGCGTAATTTCTTTACGGTGACAATGTGGACATTCATTTTGAATAATGCCAGTGTAACCGCAGACAGGATCGCGATCGACAGGATGATTGATTGAGAAGTAGCCCATATCGGCATCGTGCATAGCGCGGACGACGGCTTCAAAGGCTGAAAGATTTTTTGTAGGGTCGCCGTCCATTTCAATGTAGGCAATATGCCCAGCGTTGCAAAGTGCGTGGTATGGCGCTTCAATTCTAATTTTGTCGTGAGCGCAAATTGGAAAGTAAACTGGCACGTGGCTAGAATTAGTCATATAATCGCGGTCAGTCACACCTTTAATTAAGCCGTACTTTTTACGATTAGCGCGTTGGAACTGTCCAGCGGTAGATTCAGCGGGAGTTCCAAACGCCGTCCAATTTCGCGTTTCCAATTTAGCGTATTCGTCGGTACGTTCGCGAAGGTGCTTGACGATTTTTAAGCCAAGTTCCTGCGCGGCGTCACTTTGACCGTGATGTTTGCCGATAAGCGCTACAAGACATTCAGCCAAGCCGCAAAAGCCGATTGAGTAGCTAGCGTGTTTCAAAACGTCTTTAATCTTGTCAGTAGGTTTAAGCTTGTCAGAATCAAGCCAGACGCCTTGCCCCATAAGGAAGGGGAAGTTGTAAACGCGCTTTTCTTCAATCGTTTTAAGACGGAAAAGTAAGTAGTCGTGGCAAACTGTAATATATTTATCATAAAGGCGGAAAAATTCGTCAAGGTCGCCTTTCGATTCAAGCGCAAGTTTAGGAAGATTGATTGTGACGAAGGCGAAATTTCCACGTGAACCAGATTGTTCAGGACCGTTGAGATTGGACATTACACGAGTTCTACAACCCATTGTAGCCACAACGGAATTATAATCACCTTCCTTATAATATTGCAAATTGTACGGCGCGTCTATATTAAGGAAATTCGGAAAGAGACGTTTAGCGCTTACTTTGCAAGCTTGTCTAAATAAATCATAGTTGGGATCGTGAATGTTATAATTGACGCCAGCTTTAAGTTGGAAAACGGAAATGGGGAAAATCGGCGTTTCGCCATTTCCTAAACCAGCTTCCGTAGCGTTCAACACTTCACGAATAACCAATCTTCCTTCGGGACTTGTATCCATTCCATAATTTATTGATGAAAAGGGTACCTGCGCTCCTGCTCGGGAATGGAGCGTATTAAAATTGAAAATCAGAGCTTCCATTGCTTGATGAGTTTCTTCTTCAACGTCCCTACAAGCTGATTTATAAATTTTTTCGGCAAGTTCCTTTGAGCCGACAACTTTAGTTAAATTTTCTACTGCGGCAGAATTTATGCCTTCGGAATAAGTGCAAACATTAAGGTCAATTTCCGCAGTAGGTTCAACGTCGCAAAATTCGGCGGCACGTTTTACCGCAAGTTTTATCGCCTTCCTAAAAGATTTTCTTACACCTTCAGCCATAGCATAATCAAATGCGTTTATGCTTTGCCCCCCGAATTGATCATTTTGGTTGCTTTGAATGGCTATGCAAGCCAACGCCGAATAGGCGCGAATGGAATTTGGCTCGCGTAAGAATCCGTGACCTGTTGAAAATCCTCCGTGAAAAAGTTTCAACAAGTCAATTTGGCAGCAGTTTAAAGTTATCAGACTGAAATCTTTGTCGTGGATGTGAATCCAGTTTTCTTTATCTGCCACTGCAAATTCTTCTGGCAAAACGTAATTGTCGACGAAGGATTTTGAACCTTCCGTGCCAAGTTTAAGCATAATTCCCATTGACGCATCGGAATTTATATTGGCATTATCGCGTTTGAAGTCTACGTCAGCCGAATCAGTGAAGAAAATATCTTTGTACGTATCCATCAAATTTTTTTGCGCGTCACGCCTTTGAGCGTGTTTGTAGCGATAGACAATGTACTGTTTTGCAACGTCAAAAAAACCGTGACTCATTAGCGCCTGTTCCACAATGTTTTGAATTTCTTCGACGCCAATTCCGTCACGATCTGAAATTTCACGCTCAACAGAATTTGTCACGCGTTCAATGTCGTCCGCACTAAGTTTATCGCTTGCAGTGCTTGCGTCACGATTCGCGCCAGCTATGGCATTAAAAATTTTTCTGCGGTCATAAACAACGCTGTTGCCTGACCGCTTCGTTACTGTCTTTAACTTCATAAATAACCACTCCCCTTTCAAAAAAAATTCTCTCCCCATTTTGTGGGCAAGTGTCGATATTTTATCAAAAGTCCCCTGAAATGTCACAAGCCATAAGATTTGTTGACGGCGATTTAAGCTGAAAAATTTGGGTAAAACTACAACTTAGGCTTTAAATTCAGATAAGCATAAAATTTTTTATAGGAGGCATTTTGTAGAATTTAATTTTGAAATTTGTTTTAGATTTTTTAAAACTACTTTTTCTTTTGGCGCAAATTTAGTTAGTAGTTAGTAGTTAGTAGTTAGTAGTTTTTTATTACGCATTACGAATTACGCATTAAAAAAGAGCCGTTGCGACAGTCCGCCGTAACAGCTCCCTTTATATCGAATCGATTAATTATCTAACTTGCTAAATTTCCTCTAGCGATTTAACCGTTAGCCGCTAAATTTTACTGCAGCAAGGAAAGTACAGCGCTGGAGTTTTGGTTAGCCTGCGCGAGCATAGACTGCGCCGCCTGCAACAGTACGTTATTCTTGGTGTAGTTCGTCATTTCCTTCGCCATATCAGCGTCACGGATTGTAGATTCAGCCGCTTGGACGTTTTCACTGGAAGTCGTCAAGTTGCTTGCCGTGTATTCCAACCTAGCGGAAATTGCACCGATTGTAGTTTGCTGGTCAAGCGCCTTGTTTAACGCATTGTCGAAGGCTGAAACTGCCGCGTTAGCCGCCTCACGTGTAGTAATCTTAATCGTTGTGCCGTCTCTACCTTTAAGTCCGAGTGCTTCGGAACGCATATCCATTAAGCCGACTTTGATAGCTTGGTTAGCCGACGCGCCAATTTGGAAGGATACTGAACCGTCTGCCGTCGTATTCGCCGCGTAAATTGTCGTCTTGAAGGCATCAAGCGCCGTATTGGTCGCCTTCTTCATATTGCCTTCGCTGTCCGTTATGGCGATTGAGAATCCAGAAATTTGCCCGTCAAGACCAGTATTCGACGCCATAAACGTCAACGCATTCTTGCCATCTGCCGTAGATAACGCCTTGCCTGACGCCATCGTACCTATAGCTGTATCTGTGGAAACTGAACCTTCGCCGTTAAATGTTAAAAGCTCGCCAGTGAAATTAACGCTAGTAGCACTATCAGTACCAGAAGCGAAATCAGTGAATGAAACATCAGCAACAGTACCGCCAGTTGCACCGCTAATAGTACCAATAGAAACTGTAGAAAATGTCATATTCCAATCAGTGCTAGTCACATCGTCAGGAAGTTTAAATTGAAGTTTTCCTAAGTCATTGGCAACTTGCTCAACCGTGGCATTACTTGTACCAGCATCTGAAACGAACTCAATAGAAATGCCATACGTTGTATTATCATAGACTATACTAGCCAGCTTGATGTCAAAAGTACTTGACATAACAACAGAACCAGTAGCGGTACATTGACCAGTTGCACTAAATGCAGCAGTTCCCCCGCTACCTGTTTGAACCGATCCGTTAATTTCGTAAAGAAGATCGTAAGTCAAGCCATTATCATCGACAATGTTGTATGTGAACGTTCCAACAGAGTAAGTTGTTCCATCAAGCTTGGTATAGTTCAATTCTTTAGAATCAAATAATTTCTCAAGCGCACTATTAAATTTGCTAGCATCTACCTGCACAGTACCAGAATTCGAACCGCCAGTAGTTATAAGACCAGTTTCACTAACTCCTAAAGCAAAAACGTTCGTGCTGTCGGAGAA
>JAFSUE010000290.1 GCA_017445435.1 Selenomonadaceae bacterium
ATAAATTTTTCGCCAGGTGCAAGCGCATGAACTCTTTCAGGATTTATTACGGCGGCGGCAAGTTTTTCAGGATCGCCATTGAAAGTATTCATATTTGGAGCGTCGACACTTCCCCAATGAATGCAAATTAAATCGGCGTTGGGATACGTATTCGCCAACTTTACCGCGCCATCAAATGTTATGTGCCAGCTGTTATCAGCAAAATCAAGCAAAATTGTATCAGGCTGTGGCATTTCTAAATGTTCCTTCAAAAGCCGTGAATCTCCTGGCAACCAAATTTTTCCGTCTGGCGTCTCAATCCAAAAGCCGCAATAATCCTCCAATTTATAATCGCGCCAATGATGTTTTTTAGATTCATTTTTCCAGTTATGCTCGGCGGGCGTCAAAGTAAATTTCATTTCGCCTACTGAAAAAGTTTCGCCAATGTCATGACCAATTCCGTTTAAACCTTCGTCGCGAATCAATCCCGCTACAAATTGCGGCGCGTGATACTCTTTGCAAATATTTTTCACGTCTTTACAAGTCGGGCGGCTAAAATGGTCGTTATCGTCGTGAGTTATCAAAAGTGCATCAAGCGTAGGAATATCTTTCGGCAGAATCGGCATTTCAATTAACAAATCCATATCGAAGCCTTCAAGCAACGGATCAATCATAATATTTGTGCCGTGACTGTTAATAAAAATGCTGGCGTTTCCAAGCCAATAAACCGCCGTATTGTCGATTTTCGCAAAATCTTTTTCAGTCAGCGGAATTGTTGACGCTGGAATTGCTTGACCTTTTTTATTTTTATAAACTTTCATTTTTAAATTCCCATACCTAAAAATTTTAAACTACAACGCCGCGCCAATTTTGTACGCCATATCGCCGAACGTTGAACTTTCTACGGCGGAACGATAACCGCAACCCGTCGCGTAGACTTGCCCAACGTCTTGCCATTCCATATAGCGGACAAGCGTTTCATAATGCGTTTTCAGCGCTGTGAAAGTCCAGTCAGCCGTATTCCACGCCGTCGCCAAGATTATAGATTTTTTACCGTGCAACTTGCCAGTTCGTGAATAAAATCTGTCAATAACCGTTTTCATCTGCGCGGAAAAGCCGAAATAGTAAAGCGGCGTCACAAGTACAAGTAAATCAGCGTCCAACATCGCGGGCATAAGCTTATTTGCAATGTCGTCATTGAAAATACAGTCGCCGTCCATTCCGCACGCGTCACAACCTCTGCACGGATTAATTTTTTCATTCGCCGCGTCGAACGTAAAAATTTCGTGTCCCGCAGTCTTCGCGCCTTCAATAAATTTCTGCGCTAAATATTTTGAAGTCGATTCACGGTCAGCGTGTGGGCTACTGTTAATCACAACAATTTTCATACTTTTACCCTCCGAAATATTTTGAGCAAGCGCCTTGCCGTCAAAATTTTTATCTTCAACTGCCGCAAGTCCACAGCCACTTAAAAATAAAGTTGCCGCGCCCGCGCAGATTACCTTCAAAAAATTTCGCCTGTCCATATTGTCACCTTAAGCCAAAAGTTTTTTCACGCAGTTATACGCCAATTCGTAAATTGTATGATACGAAAAATTTATATCGGCGGTGGACATAGCTTGACGCTGTTTTTCAGTGACGACGGCATAAGGATAAATTCCATAGACGAACGGGAAAAATGCGTACATAAAATTTTTCTTGTCAGTCTCTGCCATTGTAGGGAAAAATTTATCAAGGCAACGTTTAACCGCTTGCAAGGAATTTCCGTAAGATTTTTTGAACTCAATTAAATTTTCAATGCGGCTATTCGTTTCCATATCGAAATGGTTCATCGACATAAGCTTTAAAAGTTGCTCGCGATTTTCCAACGATTTAGCCAGCTTGTCTGCAAATTCTTCAGGCGTCAACGCAGAATTATTTTTTTCAATCGCGCTAAGTTCCTCAATCCACAATTCGTATTCACGCTGAAGGAGCGCTAAAAAAATTTCTTCCTTCGTATGAAAATAGTTGTAAATGGAAGTCCGCGTAAAAGTTGTAGCGTCGCCGATTTTCTGCAAAGTAATTTCCTTGAAGGAAAGTTTTTGATACAGCGTCGCGCATGCGGAAATAATTTCGTCTTTTCTATCTTCGACTGTACATTTTGACATAAAAATTTCTCCTTTAAAAAGTGACAGCTTGTCAATGGCGTTATTTTATTTTTAACCTGACATTTTGTCAATAAAAATTTATCTTTGAAGAAATTATCTTACGGCTTAAAAAAATTTGCAGTTCCAAGTTTTAAATGCTATACTTTAAATGTGAAAAATTTTTTTTATTTACGGAGGCGATTCTTTTTATGAGGAAACCTATCATTGACGACGAAGAAGAAATGTATATTCCCGATATTGGTGACGCGAACGAAGATATTGAGTATCACGAAAACCCGCGCTCAAATATTGGTATTGCGCTTGATTGGTCGCCTTTAGAACAGCAGATGTTTGACCTTATCTTTTTAAATCGCGTTGGCACTTACGAAAGGGAAACGCTCGGCGAAATGGCGCGTACCGTTTCAAAGTTGATTGACACTTTCAAGCCGCATGAAATTATGCGCATTGCGTCTGTTGCAATGTTGGCATTCCAGCTCAAGGCGAATGAAGATAAAGATTTTGACGACGAACTTAAAAAGTATTTTGACTACGTCAAGAACCATCCCGAAGACATTGAAGAAATTTAATTGAATTAAGAATTAGGAATTAAGAATTATTTTTTCCTAATCTTAGGAGGCAGTAAAAAATTTTATGGTAATTGTAACTGGCATAACTGGACAGCTCGGTTATGATGTTGCGGCGGAACTTGAACGTCGCGGCGAAGAATTTATTGTAACTTCACGCAACGAAATTGATTTGACGGACGAAGACAGCATTAAAACTTTCATTGCTAATCATCAACCTTCAGCCGTCATTCACTGCGCGGCGTATACTGCGGTTGACAAGGCGGAAAGTGAAGCTGAACTCGCCCTTACAGTGAACGGTTTAGCTACGCGCTATATGGCGGAGGCTTGCCGTGACGTTGGCGCAAAGTTGCTTTATCCTAGCACTGACTATGTTTTTGGCGGCGATGGTTCAACGCCTTATGAAGTTGACGACGAAAAAAATCCCTGCAACGTTTACGGCAGGAGCAAACTTTTGGGCGAAGATTCTGTACGTGCGCTTAACAAGAATCATTTTATTGTACGAATCAGTTGGGTTTTCGGCAAGAATGGAAAAAATTTTGTCAAGACAATGTTAAATCTTGCTGGCAAAAATAAAAAGCTTAAAGTTGTGGCGGATCAAATTGGCAGTCCAACGTACACGAAAGATTTAGCGCCGCTTTTAGTCGATATGATTCACACTGACAAATTTGGTACGTACCACGCCACGAATGAAGGATTTTGCAGTTGGGCGGAATTTGCCAAAGAAATTTTCAAACAGGCTAAGAAAAAAGTTGAAGTCGTTGAAATTCCGACGATTGAATATCCAACACCTGCGCGGCGTCCATTTAATTCACGGCTTAGTAAAAAATCTTTAGACGATGCAGGTTTTGAACGCCTTCCGACTTGGCAAGACGCATTGAAAAGATATTTGGCTGAAATTTAGTTAGTAGTTAGTAGTCAGTAGTTAGTAGTCGGTAGTGGGTAGTTAGTAGTAAAAAATTCTAATCCCTAATCATATTTTCTAACGTGTCGAATAAAATTTCTGGATTAACAGGCTTAGACAAATGCGCATTCAAGCCCGCCTGCAAACTGCGTTGAACGTCTTCATCAA
>JAFSUE010000291.1 GCA_017445435.1 Selenomonadaceae bacterium
CGTGCGCGGTCAGTATCTTCAATGCGTAAAATAAAATCTCCGTGTTGAGATTTCGCGAAAAGGTAAGCGTAAAGTGCCGTGCGCAAATTTCCAATGTGCATATAACCTGTTGGACTTGGTGCGAAACGTGTACGAACTTGGTTCAAAATCATCTTTCCTTTCTAACAATGAGTAATATTCAATTCTTAATTCTTAATTATAAATTAAATTCTGCTAAAAATAAATCCTTGAATCTGAAAAGTAAACAGCCGCCAATTATCAGCGCCGCAAAAAAATATTCCTGCCACGAACCAACTTTGAAAAGTTTTATCCCGTGTTTTCGGCGCGGCAGGAAGATTGGGACTTTACCGCAAATTCCGTCTTCGACAATGTGAAGTAACGCGCCGACTAATGCGTAGATTAGCAAGTTCAATATCAATTCCAATTTCGGATCGGGAAAGTACGTCATGGCAAATTGCGCCGCCGCTATTAATGCAATGTACAATGGCGGGTAATGTGACCAAGTACGATGATTTTTCCGCCACTTCCAGTAAGCCCTACTTTCCTGCGGTGGTGAACCTTCCACTCTGTCAGGAATTACAGCGCCGATTATGCTTGACGCTACAAATAATGCGTCGTCAGTTGCCGCGTAAACGATAAAGCCTGTTACAACTTGATGATTAATCCATTTCATATTAGCTAGTAGCGTGTAGCTTGTAGCTTGCAAAATTTTCACAAGCCATTAGTACAGCCTAAAAAAATTCCTCCTATCGATAAAAATTTTCTCTATATTATTCTGCCTTAACAAAAAATTACCCTCCAACTTAGGAGGGCTTTATTTAATCGATAAAAAATTTTTGAATCAGTGGAAAAGTGACAGCGGCAAGTCAACGCCATTCATCTTGAACTTGTCCATAAACGCAGGTTGCAAACCCGTAGCCTCAAAGTGTCCAACAGATTTTCCCTTGTCGTCGATATAATCTTGTACGTAGCGGAATAAATCCTGCAGAATAATTATATCTTCCTCCATGCCTTGAACTTCGGTTATGTGAGTGATTTTTCTGCTACCGTCACGAATCCTTGATTGTTGCAAAATTAAATCAATAGCCGATGAAACTTGCGTCCTAACTGCGCGTACTGGCAATTCCATTCCAGCCATTAATACCATTGTTTCAAGGCGGCTTAAAACGTCGCGCGGCGTATTAGCATGCGCAGTTGTCAATGAGCCGTCGTGACCAGTATTCATTGCTTGTAACATATCCAACGCCTCACCGCTGCGAACTTCACCGACGATAATTCTATCTGGACGCATACGCAACGCATTTCGTACCAAGTCACGAATTGTAATTGCGCCTTTACCTTCCAAATTGGCGGGGCGTGATTCAAGCGTCACAACGTGATTTTGTTGCAGTCGAAGTTCCGCCGCGTCCTCAATCGTTACAATTCTATCCGTACCAGGAATGAAAGATGACAGCGCATTCAACGTCGTAGTTTTACCCGAGCCAGTACCGCCGCTAACTAAAATATTCAACCTTGCACGTACGCACGCTTCAAGGAAAGTTGCCATATTTTCGCTAAGCGTGCCGAACTTCACAAGGTCATTCATGCCAAACGCATTTTTAGAAAATTTTCTAATCGTGACAGTTGGTCCAGTCAACGCTAACGGCGGAATGATAATGTTGACGCGCGAACCGTCAGCAAGTCGAGCATCAACAAGCGGCGACGATTCATCAACGCGGCGACCTATCGGCGTTAAAATCCTTTCAATGATATTCATTAAATGTTGGTCATTGTGAAAGTGAATATCGGTAAGGTGAAGTTTGCCTTTCTGCTCAATGAAAATCGTATGCGCACCGTTGACCATAATTTCAGTAATGCTGTCATCTTGCAGTAATGGTTCAAGCGGACCAAGTCCCAAAAGTTCATCACAAATATCATCAACCAGCCTTGCACGTTCAGCGCGTGTAAAACTTTGTCGACCTTCCGCCATTTCGCGGGTAGTGTACGTCGAAATGATATTTTTAATTTGATCCTTTACTTCTTCGCCGCGTGACAGCAAAGTTTGTTCCTCTGGCGTCATTTCGTCGACAATTCGGCGGTGAATTGCAAGTTTCATTTCCTGCAACAAATCAGTTTTACTTGCATTGACATAACGTCCTGCAAATGCCGACGCCTCAATCTCTGTTTCTTTTTCTGGCTCTGGGTGCATTGGCGAATAAGTTGTAGGGTGAATTTCGCGTACGTTATGTTCTTCAACTTTAGCAGGCGTCGTTGCTTGTACTGGCGCTGATTTATTTTTATCTGCAGGTTTGCCGCCAAGCCGTTCCAACAGTGATAATGATCTTGCCAAAAAATTCCCTCCTACTTATTCAGTTTGTGACGCCGCAGTTTCAATCGGCATAGTGTAAACGATTGGCTTTAAATCGTCTGGCGGAAAGCCTATGAAGTCTGATAATCCCATAGATTTAGTGAGATGTAAATTTATCGTGACTGTAACTTCACCTTGTTTAGAGTCTTCATCTTTATCTTTATCTTTAAGATCTTTAGTGACATTTTCAAGTTTCGCTGTGTATAAGTTCGTTATAGGGTGAAGAAATTCTTTTTCCCATGCGGCTTTTTGTGCCTCGTCAAAAGTTGTCGCCTTGTTGAATGCGGCGGCTCTAGCTATTGCCCGTGCGCCGTTATTATACTGGAGGTAGTCCATAAACAAAATTCCGCCGTAAATCATTCCCAGCGCGATAAACATAAACAGTGCCACGATAAATGCAAATTCTACTGTAGCTTGACCTTTCTGTTTTATGATAGCCGCCCCCCTTCAAAAAAAGCCCTCCGC
>JAFSUE010000042.1 GCA_017445435.1 Selenomonadaceae bacterium
ATGACGGCTGGCATTGAGACGTTGAAAATTTTAATCGACACGCCGAATTTTACTGACGAGCTGACTAAAAAAACTTCAGCACTTGTCAACGGCTTAAAAAATGCGGCTAAAGTTGCTGGCGTTGAAGTTCAAATTCCGCAAGCTGGCTCAATGGTCGGAATTTTTTTCAGTTCGCGTGAAGTGACGAATTACGACGACGCCTGCGCGGCAGACCAAAATAAATTTAAGTGCTGGTTCAAGGCAATGTTGGAGCGCGGAATTTATCTTGCGCCTTCGCAATTTGAAACGCTGTTTATGTCAAGCGCACATACTGACGAAGATATTGCACGGACGATTGACGCGGCGAAGGTAGCTTTTAGGTAAAAATTCTTAATTCTTCATTCTTAATTCTTCATTTGAAAAAGCGGGTTTGATATGGAAACAAAATTTAAAATTGGAATTGGCGCGGGAATTATCCTATTAATCGCCGTGATTAGTGCTTGGTACTACTTCAACGTTAGCGCGAAAACTCCTGAACGTGCTTTGCGAATCGTTGAAGAATCCATTCACGAACATAACAAAGAAAATTTTTATAAGTTCGTCGACGTTGAAGGAATTTTAGCGCACAGCTACAACGGCATTATCGAAGGTATGACGTACTCCAACAAAGAAATGACTGATGAGGCGAAAGAGTCCGTCAAAGATTTCACTGAAATGTTACGCGCACCGTTGCTTTTAAGTTTGCAAGCGTCGATTGATTCATACGTCGAAACTGGCGACTTTCATGAAGAAGACAATCTTGGCGTGTCGGAACTTTTACGGCGTACAGGCTTGAATAAGTCTGAATTTCGCGGCGTCGGCAACATTAAAGTCAATCCTGATGATGACGACATTGCAGAAGCTGACGTTCAAATTTATCACCCTGAAATTGGGCGTGAATTTACGCTGAAATTTATTTTGAATCGCTATGAATCTGGCGAATGGAAAATTGTACGCGTCGACAATTTTTATGACTTCATACGGCAGATAAATCAAACGCGGCGTAAAAAGTTAGACGACTACTTGAAAGATTCCGCAGAAATAAATTTCCGTCACGATAAGGCTATTAGGGAAGCTGAAAAAAAATATAGTGACACTTTAGCCGCTGGCAGTTTGGCGCAGGAAACTACACGGAAAAAGTTGCAGGCGATTATGTCGGACGAAGTTAAAAAAGATTGGGAAAAACGTAAACACGATCTTTTAAGCTTGACCGTACCGAAAGACGCTGAAACGTTACAAAATTTGCGGCTGAAAATTTGCGATTTGGAAATTGCCTACTCTGAAGGTTACGCGCAGTGGATGGACGATAAGCAAGCCTCAACTGTAAAAGCGGCTGATGAAAAACACCGTCAAGCACAAACTTTGAAGTCTGAAGAAATTATTTTGGCGCGTAGAATGGCTGAATAATAAAAATTTTTCCTTCATGCTGAAAGTTAAAAAGAAATTTTTTTTGGAAAAAAATATAGACGAAACCTAAATGATTGTGCTATTATAAGTAAAAATCGACTTTCAGATAGTTTTCTGAAAATCTTATGGTTATTCGGAGTTGAGATTAGCGGTTGGTAACGTTTAAATGCTGTTGCCGTAAAATCTCAAGCGTGGTTAAAAATTAAGTTGTAGCCGCAGGAGAAAGGGGATTTTTTCATGGGTTTTATGGACAATTTGAAAGTGTCCAACAAGTTATTGATTCTCAACGTAGTCGCATTATTTGGACTTTTAATCGTAGCTTTCACTGGCTACAACGCTGTCAATACAGCGAAAGATGACATGGAGATTATGTACCGTCGTTATCTTCATTCAATTTACTACGTTGGAAGATGCCGTTACAATGTTAGATACATGCAGGTACAGGCAACGTTAGGACCACTTTCAGCAGACCCAACTTTATTTCAATCGCGCAGTGATAAATACAATACTGCTGTTAAAGAATGCGAAGAAGCTTTCGAGGCTTACGCACAAAACATTGCTAGCGATCCAAAATTAGTTGCGGAACTTGAACCGATTAGAAAAAATTGGGAAAAGTACAAAGAAACTTCTAAAGTACTTATGGACATGAGACCGCCTGCCAATGCTACAACTGACAGGATGGCTATGGCTGATCACAGAAACGCGGCAATGGATTATTACGAAAAAGAATGTATGCCTTACGCAGTCGCTATTAGCGCTGATATGTCCAACCTTCAAGCTGGCGTTATGGAACGTTCCGAAGCAATGTGGCAAGCTAGCGAAGCGGCTATCAGCAAAGTTATCATGACGCTGTTTATTGTCGTTGCAGTCGTCGTAGCAATTCTTGTATTCCTTAGCGTCGTTGTTACGAAGGGCGTTACTAATCCGCTCGACAATATGATTGAACTTTTCGGCAAATTGCGTACTGGTGACTTCAGAGAAAGTCATTTAATCGATCCTTCACGCGGTGACGAATTTGGTACAATGTCACAGGCAATTCGTGATATGCGCCAAACTATCAGCAAACTTTTGCAACAAACTAGCAATTCAGCTGAACAGTTGGCGGCGTCTTCACAGGAACTTACTGCAAGTGCTCACCAATCCGCGCAGGCATCTGAACAGGTTGCACAATCTGTTACAACGTCTGCAAGTGCCGTCGTCGAACAGCAACAAAATGTTGGTGACGCGCTTGACTTAATCAACGCGGCTAACAATTCCATTTCCTTACTTGGCAAAACTGCTGACGCTGTTTCCTCTCATGCAACTAAGGCTAACAATCAAGCTACCGAAGGCGGCGGCGCTGTTGAATCCGCTGTCAATCAAATTATCAGCGTTGAAAAAATCGTTAATGATTCTGCGGCTACCGTCGACAAACTTGGTAAACGTTCACAAGAAATTGGACAGATCGTCGAGGCTATCAGCGGCATTGCTGAACAGACAAACTTGCTTGCATTGAATGCGGCTATTGAGGCGGCGCGTGCTGGCGAACACGGCAGAGGATTTGCCGTCGTTTCTGAAGAAGTTCGCAAACTTGCTGAAGAATCACAAGGCGCGGCTCAAAAAATTGCTACGCTTATCGGTGATATTCAAAACGAAACTACTAACGCGGTTGACTCCATGCAAAAAGGCAATGCGGCTGTTCGTGCTGGTACTCAATCTGTTGAAAAATTGCGTGATACCTTTGAATCAATTCGTGAGGCTACCGATAACGTTGCCGCTGAAGCTAAAAATATGGTTAGGGAACTTGGCGCAGTTGCTGACGCTACGAATAAAATTCGTGACAATTCACAAAGCATTTCTGACAAGAGCGCTCACGTTTCCCGCGAAATGGAAAGTGTTTCTGCGGCGTCTCAAGAACAATCTGCATCTGGTGAAGAAATTGCCTCCGCCAGTGATGAACTTGCGCGTTTGGCTCAAGCCTTGCAGACTTCTTTGCAGAGTTTCCGTTACTAAAATTTATAGCGCATAAAAATATTTTTTCGTCGAAATGGGCTGTTGCAGAAAATTTTTTGCGACAGTCCTTTTTTGAATTAAGAATTAAGAATTTAGAATTAAGAATGTGTAAATTTTTTTTGGAGATTAGATGAACGATAAAAAAATTGCCGTACTAATTCCGTGCTACAATGAAGCCGTCACGATTGAAAAAGTTGTTCGTGACTTCCGCGCAGTTTTGCCTGACGCTGACATTTACGTCTACGATAACAATTCCACCGACGATACCGCAAAAATTGCTGAAAAGGCTGGCGCGATTGTTCGGCGTGAATATCGGCAAGGCAAAGGTAACGTCATTCGTACAATGTTCCGCGAAATTGACGCCGACTGCTACATTATGACCGACGGCGACGACACCTACCCTGCCGAATATGCGCGGGAAATGGCGGAGCTCGTCTTAAGTGGTCGTGCTGATATGGTTATCGGCGACAGACTTAGCGCGACGTACTTTGAGGAGAATAAACGCCCCTTTCACAATTTCGGCAATTCACTTGTTCGCGGCTTTATCAATACTTTGTGGACGCGGCGAAAGTCTAAAAAAATTCTCGACGTTATGACTGGTTATCGCGCCTTTAGTCCGCTGTTCGTGAAAAGTTTTCCAATTCTGTCACAAGGTTTTGAGATTGAAACGGAAATGACAATTCACGCGCTGGATAAAAATTTTCTGATTGAAAGTTTGCCCGTCAATTACCGCGACCGACCCGAAGGAAGTTTTAGCAAGCTGAATACTTACGTTGACGGCGTGAAAGTTTTGATGACGATTTTTAATCTGTACCGCAATTACCGCCCATTAAAATTTTTCGGCGCAGTTGCACTCGTACTGATGATTTTAGCGTTGATAATGTTTCTGCCGATTTTAGCAGAATTTTTACGGACGGGATTAGTACCGCGCTTTCCAACGTTGATTGTCAGCGGCTTAATCGCGGTGACTTCGATTTTATCGGCAATGTGCGGCTTGATTCTTGATACAATCGCCGTTAATGCGCGAAAAGATTTTGAACTGAAAATGAATTTCTTGAAGTTATTGAGTAGGAAGTAGTAAGTAGTGAGTAGTGAGTAATGAGTAGTGAAGAAAATTTTTATTACATTTAGAAATATGACGGGCATTTTAGCGGCGTCAATTTGTATTGGCGCAATTTTAATTCTTGCCGCTTACGCTTTACCGACGGCTAGAATTTATCACAACGTCGACCGTTCGTCGCGAATTTATGAATTGGAAGGTCACGCGCCATTTTGGGCTGGCGGCGTCATTCATACGCGAATTGACAATTTCACAGATTCAATTATGTTGATGAAGGCGGCGTACCCCGTCGAAAATTTAATTCAATCGGCGTTTTTAAATCCGTCGTGGAAATTCATTGACGATACGCCAGACGCGCCAGTCAATACGCTAGTTGACGTGATGAAAAATGAAAGGCAAGCTGATAGCGAATCTTGGTATTATCCGCTGTATTGGCACGGCTACCTTGTCGTATTAAAGCCACTGTTGATGATTTCGCCTGTACACGACCTGCGCGTATTAAATTTTTACGTACAATTTTTTCTGACGTTGACGGTACTATTTCTTTTCTATCAACGATTCGGACGAAATTTAACGCTGGCATTTGCGCTGATTTTGTTGACGCTCAATCCGATAACGGCGGCGATTGACTTTCAAAATTCCGACGTGTTTTGTATAATACTTTTGTCAACAATTTTTATTTTGCGGCGAAATGAAATGTTACTGCGCGGCGAAAATTATTTATACTTTTTCCTGCTACTTGGAATTGTAACAGTTTACGTCGACTTCCTCACGTACCCATTCGCGGCGTTCGGTATAAGTTTATGCGTCTGCGTACTTATGAATAAAAAATTTTTCTGCGACGCTGAACCGAAAAAAGTTTTTGCAAAGTTATCGTCGTACTTATTCGCGTGGGGATTTGGCTACGGCGGAATGTGGGCTGGCAAATGGATTTTAGCAACAATTTTCACTGGCGAAAACGTCATACTTAGCGCGTTAGGCAAGGCGATTTATCGAACTTCAACGACGTTATCAGCGGCGGAAGGCGGAATGACTTTCACGTACTTTGACGTACTGGCGAGAAATTTTTCAGCGTTAATGCGCGGACCACTTCCAGTAATTTTAGCTTTACTTTTAATTTATCTGCTGTACCTTTTAATTCGGCGTAAGAAAAAAATTTTCGTCACGAAGTCAATGGCGTTGACATTTTCATTTATAATTTTATTGCCGTTCATTTGGTACGCGGTGCTGAAAAATCATTCATACGTGCATGACTATATGACGTACAGAAATTTGGCGGTAACAATTTTCGGCACACTGATTTTTTTCACGTGGAAAAGAGAATAAATTAATTAGGAATGCGCAATGCGTAATGCGTAATGGAAACGCAATCATTCCTCATTACGAATTATGCATTACGAATTATTTTAATTAGGGACGAGGGAATTGAGATGATTGGGCTTAGGGAACGTAAAAAGTTGCAGGCGCGTCAAGCGATTTTAGATGCGGCGGCACGGGAATTTAAATCACGCGGCTTTATGAATACTGCGGTATCAGATATAATGCGCGAATCAAATTTAAGCGTCGGTACTTTCTACAGTTACTTCGGCTCAAAAGAAGAAGTACTCATGGAGCTTGTAAAAAATTTATTTAAGCGCGTGGAAGAAAATTTGTCAGTGCAGGAGTCTGAATCATCAATAAAACTTTTAGAAATTTGCTGTATGGATACGGCAAAGTTGATTGACGAAAACAGATTCATCTTGCCGCTTTTCACTAGCGCTGGCGTTCATTCCGATAAGCCCGAACATATGCCCGATAATTTATCGCCGAAGTTTAAAAAAATTTTTGAAGAAATAATTCTACGCGGACAAGATCGCGGCGAAATTCGGCGGGATATTCCAGTTGATTTAATTTCTGAAATGTTCCACTCCATTTACCAAGCGGCGGCGTTCAGCAAGTTAAAAATTCCCTTCCAAGAAAATATTCATCTGAAAATAAAAATTCTGCTGGAAGGTATTTGTTAGGAGGAAAAAATTTTGCCCGTACCGACACAAGAACAAGTTATCCAATTTTGTCACGATAATAAAATTATTGACTTTCTAGGCGTTGAGATTGTGCCGACTGATGACGGTTGCGTCCGCCTTGAACTTGACGTAAAAGAATGTCATAGCAATCCTTATGGAATTTTGCACGGCGGCGTTTTAACGACAATGGCTGATACGGCAATGGGCGCGGCTTGTCTTATGCGCAATAAAAAAGTCGTGACCGTTTCAATCACGCTTGAATTTCTTCACCCCGTACAAATGGCGTCAAGGATTATCACTGACGCAAAAATTTTGAGTGAAGGACGACACATTTTTAATTGTGAATGCGCGATGATTGACGACACTGGAAAAATTTTCGCCAAAGCTCACGCCGTTTTCTTCGCCATTGCAAAACTTATCGACTAAAAAAAATTTGCCGTGATTAAATCGTCACGGCTTTTTTATTTGCAAGTTAATCTAAGGCGCATTAAGTACGATTCGGCTAAAAGTCGTAAGTTTGCGTTGGACTTCAAGCGCCGTTGTGCCAGCGTACCTTCAGCAATCATTTTGTACAAAATTTTTTCAGGAATTTTAATAGCGGCAAGATTTTCTTTCAAGTCGACGTTGTAAAGTTCGTAGACTTCCGATTGATTGAGTAAGTAAATATCGCGCAGAATTTTTTGAATGTAAGTCACGAAGTCAGCAAAATTTTCACGCGACCACGTCTCCCAAATTTTACCCTTCGCAAAAATAATTTCGTCAGTCAACGCCTTACTTGAAATTTGCTTGATTAAATTGAAGGCGTCATCGCGCATTTCATAGCCACCAGATTTTTCAAGCGCCAATGCCCTACCTAAACTGCCGTCAGCAATTACGGAAAGTTTTTGCGCTTTAACGGCGTCAATGCCCTGTACTAAAAGTGATTCGTAAATCTGCTCGGCAGAAAGTTTTTCAAAACTCAACGTCATACTACAACGCGACCTAATTGTAAGTAAAAGCCCTGCGCGATTAGCCGTCAACAAAATAAAAATTGTTTGAGTTGGCGGCTCTTCCAAAGTTTTCAAAATGCAGTTGGCGGCGGCTTTATTCATAAATTCTGCGCCGTCAATTATGACAACGCGCCTATCGGATTGAACTGGACGCAGTGACGCTTCACGTTGCAAATCGCGAATCTGCCCAATTTTAATATTTCGCGCCGCCTTCGTGTCTTCAGGTTCGACGACGTAAAAATCAGGGTGCGTACCAGCCGCCATAAGTTTGCAACTGTCACAAGTGCCGCAAGGTTCGCCGTCAATTAAATTTTCACAAAGCAACGTTGCCGCGCAGGTTTCAGCAACTTTACGTTTCCCAATTCCTTCAACGCCCGCGAAAAGTACAGCGTGCGGGAAAGTTTTTTCTACGGAAAATTTTTTTAAGTTCGCGACTGTTTCAGAGTTGCCGATAATTTTTTTCCAGCTAAATTTATAATCGCCCATATTTTTTACCAGCTACAAACTACAAGTTCACATATACAAATCGACAAGCATTCCGCGAATTGCGTCGTGACTGGCTACAATGTCCAATTTATCAGCGTGACCAAGACGAATTTTTTCAGCCATTTCCTCAAGCTTGCGATCGATTTTGCGAACAGTTGTAAAAGCACGTTGCCTGCCCATACGATCCCAGCCAGATTGCGTATTGAGTTCGTACATACCGCTAACTGCCGCGCTTACAAAATTTCTTATCAACGTTCGATATTCTTTCAGTTCGTCGTAAGTTGGAGTTCGGCTTAATCTGCCAGCTTGTTCATCAATTTTTTTAAGCATTGCTTCCATTTCTTCATGGGAAACGCCGCCTTCATCTTCCTGCGCAAAAAGTTCGTCGGAGAAAGAATTATTTTTTTCGTGTACGCGTTCGCCTACGTCACGCAAAAGTTCAAATGGAGATGACGGAGTTGGCATCGAATTAATTTTTACCGCCATTATTTCACCCACTTTCAAGGAATTTAATTCGTAATGAAGATTTTCAAGTTCAAATTATAAAGCGCTAATAAAAAATCGGCAAGGAAAATTTTTTCAGCCGCTAAAACGTAAAAAAACTCCTATGATTTTTTTGTCATAGAAGTTTTTTTCATTAAAAAATTTTTTAAGGGAAAATCTTTCCAAGCCAAACATAAGAAAATTTTCCGTAATACGACGGGTAAGTCAACAGAAAATTCTTCATCAACACTTTAAAATACATATTATAATGCTCTTTATCAGGGATTCCTCTAAAATTCAAAATTTGACAACTTGAAAGGACGAATCAATATGCAAGGTACAATCTATGGTTATGTACGTGTATCTACTAAGGAACAAAACGAAACGCGTCAAGTTATTGCTATGAATGAATTTGGTATTCCGTCGGACAATATTTATATCGACAAGCAATCTGGCAAAAATTTTGAACGTCCTGCGTACAAGAACTTAATGACAATTCTTGAACCGACCGACATTCTTGTTATTAAAAGCATTGACAGACTTGGGCGTAACTATCAAGAAATCATCGAACAATAGCGCGTTCTCACTAAAGAAAGGCAAATTTTTATAGTCGTGCTGGATATGCCTCTTTTAGATACACGCAATCATCGCGATTTACTCGGTACTTTTATTTCGGATATAGTTTTACAAGTTTTATCATATGTTGCACAAACAGAAAAAGAATTTAACCGTAAATGTCAAGCAGAAGGCATAGCGGCGGCAAAGGCACGCGGCGTAAAATTTGGTCGTAAACCGTTGGAACTTCCACCCAATTTTGAGAAAGTTTATAAAGATTGGCGCGAAGGAAAAATTTCTGCGCGAAGCCCAATTTGTAAAAAACAGCAAAGACTTCGACGAATTGGAAATTGACTTTATGGGCGGCGAACCGCTTATGAATTTTCCGCTGATTAAAGAAATTGTTGAATGGCTTGAAACAGGCGTCATTGATATTCTGTTTAATGACATTGACGGCAAAAAATACGGATGTCATATGTTTACGCCGATAGTTTTGAGAGATAAAGCGTTGTTGGCAGACGGTGTTGATTGGGAAGCGCCAGAATCTACCACTAATGATTATTGCAAAAGTTGCGCATTGAGAACTTTTTACCCTACGTGTCCTGGCTTTAATTATAAATATCGCGGTCACATTGCCGCAAGAGATAAATGCTGCTGTCCGATAATTTTGGCGGAGACTATGACGGCTTGCGAATTTCAAGTTGAACGCATTGTCGCTGTTGACAAACTTGATGAAAAGGACGCCCAATACGGGCAGGCGGAACTTCAAGCTTATAAGATTTTGAAAGATTTTGATATAGAAAAAAGCCAAAGTCCTTACACAATTTAAATCCTTATCGGTGCAATGTGGCACAGATAAGTTTCTAGGGGTTGTTGGTAAATTAAAAGTGAATGACAGACGCGGCAAGAAACACAAAGCTAAAGAAACAATCAGCTAATTTGTCGTAACGAGCTATGACGAAAGTTCTTTATCCGCTGAAAAATCTATACTGCGTTTCTTGTACATTTCCCTGTCAAAGTCGTGTTCTATTTTGAAATTTGATTTATCTGGAATACATACTTGACCACCTGCTTTTTCAATATAATCACGAATTTTCTCGGAACTGAAGGCACAGTCAGTTTTACCTTTTAGCGTTATTCTTTCAAAAAGTTCAATAGCTTTTTCGCTTAGTGAACTTGTCCGCCTGTCAACACTACGTTTAACAATTTCATTTTTCCACGTGAATTTTGGTATTTTTACCGCTACGCGAAGAGCCGACAGCTTGATTTTTAAGTGTAGAACAGCCACTTTGATGTACTAGGTTGAATTAATTACTATCTGTAAGATTTTTTCAAATTTTGTTTATTTGGGTTTACAAACAGCCCCTAGCTTATGTTTTTAATTTTTAGACTTTACCAACACGCCCTAATTCTCTTGACAGAAAAATTACGACGGTAACGGAATTGATAGCGGGAGTGCGTGAAACGTATTTGAAGAAAACGTCGGAATATGCGGTTGACCCGTCAAGCGTATTGTACGCGTTGCAAGGTTAAGCCATTCATGCAATAAATAAAAGAAATACGCAAGGAAATATTTTGTCAGAGGAACGCTCAAAAGATGAAGTTACAAGCGGTCAATTCGACTTATACGGCAAAATAATAGACGAAGAAGAAGGCGTACTTGGTGATTTAAAGGTTACGTCGAGTTACAAGATGATGAAGGCGTTGGGGATTTATAAAGTCGATGTTTCTACTGGCGAAGTTTACAAAACTGGTGCGAAAAAGGGATTTCCTAAAACAAAAAAAGAAATTTCGCTATGACGGCGTTTGTGATTTACTCGATTGGGCAATATAGCTGAATTACTACCGAATATTGCTTGAACAGCAGAGCTTTAAAGTTAAACGAATGTATATTCAAGCTCTGTGCCGTGATTATAACCTGCGAATAGCAAAAGAGCACGGCATCACTCAAGCTGTTTACATAATCCAAATAAACAAAATCAGCGACCATTGGCTTAAACGCTACTTCAAGCATAAAGCAAAACTCCTGCGCGAAGCCTTAGAGAAAAAATATTGCTGCTGGTATGTTCAGTGTGTGAACGTTGGAACGATAGAAAATGCCTTGACTATTGCGCGGCACGAGAAAATTGTCCGTATGCTCAAAAACTGAAAACAAAGGGAGCTGAAGAATATGAGTTGGCAAAAACAGCTTAAAGTTTTTACGCTGACTTACGACAATTGCACAAACAGTATTTCGCCTGGTGTCGCGTATCTTAATCTGGCTGATACCCTGCGCGACATTTACAAGATAATCGGTTGCTGTTGCGTTACTTGCATGGGAATTGAAATCAACGGAAAAAACATGATGTTTGGAGCGATGATGAAGCTTTGCTCGTTGATAACCCCGTGCCGAATCTTTTCATTGATGATGATAACGTGATTTTCGGAAATTTGTTGATAGCCAAGAGCAACGAAGAAGGCGAAATGCTTGAGGTGAACTACATGGGATAGTACTACAGACCGATACTCGGCGACGCATACGGATTAAATTGCAAGGTCTTTGACCGTTCTATAAACGATAAATATACTCTTGCTAAACTCATGGAACATTCGTGGTGGCTTAATCCTTTTGTCAATAGCTTTGCCGCGCAGATTTATAATTGTAAAAGTCGAGGTTGCTGAGTAGGTGCCTATGCCGATGAATCTGACGACTTCAAGTTTGCCAACAATTCCGCTTTTTATGTTCCGTGCTACAGAGAAGTTTGGGGAAATAAAGTTAAGTTGCTGACAGTGTATAGCACAGATTTTACTTTGGATAATAAATTCCTGCTTAATCACGACACAAAAGAATTTATAGATTTGAACAGCTACAAGGAAAATGCAATGGATAAAGACTGTTGGATAATTCATCCATTGCCTTTGCTTACTGCGATAGGAAATGATCGTGGCGACGGGGATTTTCACGAAGACAATGTCGGCTATGAATCGGTAGGTATATGGGCATGGCAGTTAATCTCTATTTCTGATGATATTCCCAAAAACTTTAAGCCCGTAACTATTATTTTCAAAGAAAATAGGTGAATCGTATGCCGAATTACGTACGCAATATCCTTTGTTTTGACGGCTAAAATATTTATTACACAGAATATCGGGGCGTCACGCCTTTTGAGGAGGAAGATTTTTACAATGTTGAAATTGAGTAAAAAATTTGTAGAAGTAATGAAAGAATGTAACTACATTGCAAAAAACGGCACGAATAATTTTCTTGGTTACAAGTACGCAACGTCTGCCGACGTTCTTGAAAAAGTAAATGCGACTTTAACAAAGCACGGTATAGCGTCTGTCGCTACACCCAATCTTTTGCAATTTCAAGACGTGACAACGGCAAAGGTAACATTGAACACCTCGCTACGGTTGAAATTACCGTTGATCTTATCGATTGTGAAAGCGGGGAAAAACTTACGTTAAAAGGGTTAGTCTCTGGGAAAGATGCCGGAGATAAAGCCATTATGAAGGCTCAAACTGCCGCTTTAAAATACTGCTACTTACTCAGTCTTGCCATTGCTACCGGCGATGATCCCGAAGCTGATACTTCAATAGATGAATCTACTGCCACACCTCCCGCACCTTCGACGGTTAAAAGTCCTGCGCGGAACGCTTTAGTTTGTCACGATTGTGGTGCGGATATTTCGCAAAGAGTAGCTGAATATTCTCATTCTAAATTTGGCAAATTCTTGTGTTTAAACTGTCAGAAACTCAATGCTAAAATTGCGTAAGAAAAAGACCAGCCCTGAACTTATTATGGTTTGGGGCTTTTTGATTTTATTGGAGGCAAAAGAGCGTGAAAAAAATATTCAGAGTTTGAACGTGAAAGTAAATTACTCTTTAAGAATTGTAACAATGGGCTGAACATTTTCAGACGAATTAACATGGAAATTTTCGCCTTTGCTGGATTCTTCGACGAGCTACTGAATATGTCTTTGGCAACATCAGCAATTCAAAAATCGGAAAATTATTTTCAGATATTGAACAACACTTTTAAAAATCTTTTAAGTTATTCAAAATTGTCCTTAGTCGACGCCGAAGGAAAGTTTAACTGTAAAATTGTTTCGGAACTTGAAACAACTAAAGAGCAAGCTGATAAATGCCGAAGTGATTTTTATAGTTACCTTTCAAATTTATCCCCAGATCACCAAGAACTTCTCAATGAATTGAAAAATCAAAAGTTGGTTATTGATAATTTGCAGACCGAAATTCAATGGCAGAAGAATAATCAACCGCAAAATTATATCGTTAGGAATCAAACCATACGGAATGAATTTAACAAAGCGCTACGTGAAGTGACCGAAGAGTTAGACATAATTTCTTCTTGGATGTCAGACAGTGTTGTAGATATTGTTATGCAAAATACTTTTGAACGACTTTTAAAGCGAGGCGTTGTTATAAAGATTTTATACGGTATCGGTGATATGTCTTCCAACACGAAAGATAAAAGAAATCGGCGGACGCTAGACGTAGCTGAACAGCTGCAAAGAAATTTCTGCAATTATCCCAATTTTAAAATGAAATGTACAAATACTCATGCAAAACTTTTTATCTGCGACGAAAAATTTTATATCAATTCAAGCTTAAATATTTTGTCATTCAAAGTTGATTATTCGGGAATTGACATTCGTGAAGAGAGCAGAGAAGCTTCAAACAATGTAAAGTTAATAAGAGAATATAGAAAATCAGTGTTTAACTTTTGAATAAACAATATCTTCGTGGTAGATGTAAGGTGAAAGAATTTTTGTAATTTAAATTTTTTGTAAATTTGTCACTTGACGAGAAATGCCATTTTTGGAGCTAAGCTTTCGGATTTTTCTAAAGAACCAGTTCTGCTAACAAAAATTAAAAAACTAAATATCTAACTTTAGAAAAATTGAACCCATAAATTTTGTTTATGGAAAGGCACAGATTAAATGCCATGATTTTGGTTAAAAGACGAACTGAAAGACCTACAAAAGTTTTAGCCAAAACATCCTCTATATTGAATTGCTCTTCAAACAAAATCGCAGGCGCATTAAGTGTACGAAGCTCACGTGATTTATGGAATTATACGAATCCAACTTGATTTTATATCAAACCGGGCAAGTTTAAAATACGATTTACAAAATTTTTGAGAGGAAATGACAATATGAGTAAGAAGGAAATGGCGTTGAAAATTAGGTACATTTTCTTTCCGTCATGTTTCACTTGCAATTCAAGTTCACAGATCCTTTTTGTGACACTACACATATTTAGTATTAATTCCCACTTTTTTCAGTCAACTACGCAAGGAATCCGTACGACAGACATTTTTTCAGAAACTTTTTAAGCACTTGTAGCATATTTTGTAAAATTGCCTACGCGGTTTGTTCATTCAACAATTCTAAACTTGCAAAAAACATTCGCGGTTTGAAAATCTTTTTTCAGTAGCTGAAATTTGTTGTATCAATTCATCTAAATTTTTCTGAGTGTCTGCAATGCCGTCAAGCGCCTGTGAAATTGTCAACGTTGGATTTACCTGCGCTCCCATTACCGAATTTAACGCTGAAAGTTGCCGTTTCAACTTCATTTCGTCTTTTATCTTTGCGCCAAACTAAAAATGGAGACTTGATTGTCCCCTTAAAAATTTTTATCAAAAAGCGGCGTAATACCCCTATGGAGATATAAGCCGCAAACTTTGACTTTAAAAATCACATAGTTTAAAATAAAGTAGCGGTTAGCCTTCCACTTTAACAAAAACGTTAAAAAACAACGGCTCGTGTCTTGCAAACAGTGAAGTCGTTTCGCCCTGTACACTAACCCGCACCGCAGCGTATCACTTAGCATTTTATCAGAAAAAGTACGCTGAAGCCAAAAGGTAACAGTGTAGTGACAACTTGGCATTGCCTTTGAGAACTTCTCATAAATCCCCCGCCTTTAGGCATGGGGAGTATCAACATAGTAGGAGTATAGATTTTTATGGTAGAAATAATTTTAATTCGGCACGGAGTGACTTTGTGGAATTTTCAAGCGCGTATTCAAGGCATTTCCGATATTGAACTTGCGCCCGAAGGTTTAAAGCAAGCTGAATTGTTGGCGAAAAATTTTCCCTTCGATAAAGTTGACGCCGTTTATTCAAGTGACCTTTCACGCGCTAAAAATACTGCAAAGTTCGTAGCTGATAAATTTAATTTGTCCGTGCAAACTACTGCTGGACTGCGCGAAGTTGATTTTGGCATTTGGGAGGGTAAATCTTTTTCCGACCTTGAAAAGAATGACGCTGACACGTTGAAAATTTTTCATACAAAGCCAGATGAACTTAGACTTGAAGGCGGAGAAACTTTTCAGCAAGCGCAAACTAGGGCAATGAATGCCATAAATGAAATTGTACGTCGTCACGAATCTAATGGCGAAAGTCGCGTTGTTGCAGTTGCTCACGGCTCAATTAATCGTACAATTTTGTGTAGCATTTTGGAAATTCCGCTGAAAAATTTGTGGCGGCTGAATCAATTCAATACGGCGGTTAATGTTATGCGAATTGACGACGGCTCATTTACTGTAAGCTTGATTAACAGCACAGCACACCTTTTTTGAATTTAGAATTAAGAATTAAGAATTATTTTAATAAAAAAGACTTCAACGTTTGCTGAAGTCTATTTTTTTATTTAAATTTTTTTCTGAAATTATTTCTGCTGAAATTATTTTGCGGCAATCATTCTGTTAATGGCACTAATCAACGCTTGAATTGACGCCGTAATAATATCCGTGTCCATACCGACGCCCCAAGTAACTTTGCCGTCTTTGCCAGTTATGCTGATGTACGCAATGGCACGGGAACTTTGCCCAATCTCAAGCGCATGTTCATTGTACGTCAAATCTTTGTACGAAACGCCAAGATTTTCCTGCAACGCATTTGAAACGGCGTCAAGTCTACCATTGCCCCGCGCAGAATACGTTATGTGCTTTCCGTCAATTTCCATTTCAACTTCACCTGAACGCGTACCGCCTGGCTCTTTCTTCAAATGAAAATCAATCAGCTTGTACGGCTTTTCGACGTTGACATATTCATCAATGAAAATTTGGTAAATTTCGTCTGGCAAAAGTTCCTTGTGCTTTTTATCTGAAACGCTCTTGACGCAGTAGCCAAAATCTTCGCGCATCTTTTTAGGCATATCGACGCCGTAGCGTTGCTCCATAATGAAACCAACGCCGCCTTTGCCACTTTGGCTGTTGATTCTGATAACGTCGCCGTCATATTCGCGCCCAACGTCATGAGGATCAATCGGCAAGTATGGTACAGTCCAACGGTCTGGATTTTTTTCCTCGCGCCAATGCATGCCTTTAGCAATGGCATCTTGATGACTGCCGCTAAACGCCGTAAATACAAGTGCGCCCGCGTAAGGTTGACGGTCATGAACTCTCATTCGCGTGACGCGTTCATACATTTCGACAAGTTCAGGCATATTCGTAAAGTCAAGTTGCGGGTCGACGCCAAGCGCAAACATATTCATTGCAAGCGTGACAATATCGACGTTGCCTGTACGTTCGCCGTTGCCGAAAAGTGTACCTTCGATTCTGTCAGCGCCCGCCAAAAGTCCAAGTTCCGAATCA
>JAFSUE010000292.1 GCA_017445435.1 Selenomonadaceae bacterium
CTTCAGTTGTTGTGCTGATTGCCTTGAAAGCATCGGCAGCGGTGCTAGTGCCATTGGTAGCGGTGTTGAGCATTTGATAAATGTCGCCAAGCAGTGTAGTCTTTTTGACAGAATCTAAAGTGCTGGAATAAGTTTTGCCGCCCATGACGAAAGAGACAGTGACTTTATCGGTAGAGTTAATTTCAATGCTTTCACCGTTGCGGTTTTTAAGATTGACAAGCGCTGTATTCAAGGTAGTATCAGTTGCCAAATTGCTATTGGTCATGTGGGTTGAAACAGCGTCACCAGATTGAGCCCTTGAACCTTCCAAAAGATATTTGCCGTTAAAAGTGATAAGGGCGTTATCGTCGATTTGGTCGATGAACTGATCAAGTTCTTTTTGGATAGTGGCGCGGTCATCGTCGGTATTAGTATCAGTAGCGGCGTCAATAGCTTTTCTCTTAAGGGTACGAAGAATTTCAACAGTTCTTTCGACAGCGCCTTCAGCGTTTTTCATCAAGCTGGACGCATTTTGAGTATTTTGATTAGCTTGATCGAGGGAGCGGATTTGCACGCGCATGCGCTCGGAAATAGCGTAACCAGAAGCGTCATCCTTCGCCGAATTAATTTTGAGACCGCTAGCTACTTTGGAAAGACTTTCCTGAAGAGCGGTATTATTAGTATTCAGGGTGGCGAGCGTGCGGACAGCGCTCATGTTGTTTTTGACTACCATTGCCATTTTGGTTTCCTCCTTGGTGTTAAATAAAAATTATTATCCTACTGACGGTATCCTTGCCGTCGTCATAATAGGCGGGCATTCCTGCGGAAAACGTACCGTCACGCGCATAACGGACGACGCCGAAACGCCGCGTATTAGCAATCTACAAAAATTTTAGTTGAAACAGTTTGCTTGCAACTTCAAATTTTTATCGACGTTTAGCAAAATTTTCTTAAGTGAATTATAATTGCCACGCCGTAAAAAATCAATCGTCTAGGGAAAATTTTTTTTATGTCGGCTATGAAAAAATTTTTTTCTTGATTTAAATGGTTTACATCATCAATTTAAGTTTAAAATTTTTCAAGCGTCAACAATTTTCAAAGTTATTTACAATTCACTAAAAAAAATGTTATACTGCGCGGGAGTTCGACAAAAACTTATTTGGAGTGTGATTTATTTAATGGCAAAACCTAGCAGAGTTTTCGTCTTTTTCAACTGTGACGAAAATAAAAGCGAATCATCTATGAATATTTTTTACAATCACGAAGTTTACAAAGACACAAAAACTTCTAGAAAAGCTCTTTGGAAAAAAGTTAAGGAAGAAAATTTAGCTGAACGTATAAAAATTAATGCAGATGATTTCAATGAAGTTGAAACGCGAATTCTTGTCGGCGATCCTAGTGCGGCTAGCGAACTTATAAAGTTTGGCGCAATAAAAACTTTCGACTGCTTTTAAGGCGGTGACGCTATGGAGACTGTACAAAAAATCGCGCTTTTCATTGACGCTGAAAATGTTTCTGCGAAGTATGGAAAGCTAATTATGGAAAATCTTGAACGACGCGGTGAAGTTTTCATCCGTCGTATCTATGGTAACTGGGAAAAAATTGGTCTTCATAAGTGGAACGAATGTATTTTAAATTACGGTATGCGTACTGTTCACCAAATTGATTTTTCGTCGGGCAAAAACGCTACCGATATGTCATTGGCTATCGACGCAATGGACGTGCTTTATAAGCGTGAGGCTACAACTTTTGCGATTGTTTCAAATGACAGTGACTTCACGCCGTTAGCCGTGCGCCTTCGTGAATACGGCGTTGCAGTTATCGGTATCGGCAGGAAAGATTCATCTGTTTCCTTTCAAAATGCTTGTAGTGAATTTATTTCTTTGGACGTGCTTAATGACGCTGATGTTTCAAAAAAAGTAGAGCCGCCCCAAGTCACGGTGGAGGCAGATTTACTTATCGAAGAAAGCTGCGCAGATATAAAGCCCCAAGAAAAAATTGCCGAGCTTGAACGTAAAGTTGCCGAACTTGAACATAAATTTGAATCGCCACAATGGGCTATTGGCTTAAGACTTACGGCGCAGGAAAATAAAAATTCAGCTATGCAAAAATCTTCCACAAAGATTAAGCAGAATATTATTTTGAAGTCGTCGCCTAATCTTGACGAAAATATTTCAGCCGCTGAAGATTCTATTATCGCCGACATTTCAACGCCGCTTGAGATTGAACAAACTACGCCGTTGAAAATGTTGCCTGAACCTGTTGAACTTTCAGATATTACCGTTGAAGTTACGCCAGCCGTTATTGACGCGCCAACTTTAACCGTAACTGAAACGTTTTCAACTGCAAAAAATTCAACCGTGATTGAAACGTCAAGTGAAATTTCTGACGTAACTATTTTTCAGCCTTTACAATCTGATGATAAAGTTAAAACTTCGACTGAAACTGCGACGGCGGCTAAAACTGTCGAACTCAAAAATTCTACTGCCGCGCAGAATTTCAAACCGAAGTTTGCTAAAAGGTCTGTTGAACGCGAAAAGGCGCTTAATGATCGTTTTGTCAAGTGCGGACAAAATGGCATGAAAAATCCTAAAAAGAAATTGCAACAGATTCATGACGTATTGCATGAGACGGCTAAAATTTATGGCGATAAAAATGGATTCGTGCCGCTGTCTTTTGCAGGGCAGGACATTCGGAAAAAAAATTTTGGATTTGGCATAAAGGATTTTGGATATACTTTGCTGAATGAATTTATTAGCGACTTTCCCGAGTTGTACGAGTTGACGCATTCTAAGCCGCGCAGTTTTCGCTACCGCTGCATTTAGTTAATGCGTAATTCATAATTCGTAATTCGTAATGGAAACTTTCCTAAAAGCTAATTAGTTAGTAGTTAGTAGTGAGTAGTCAGTAGTAAAAAATCCTACTTCCTACCACCTACACCCTACCACCTACCACCTACTTCCTAAAAGCTAAAAGCTAGAACCTAAAAGCTAAAATGGAGTGAAATTTTTATGACGAAGATAATTTTCTGTACGATTTTTGTTTTAGCGTTAATGCTCAATTCAACGGCATTTGCAGAAGACCGCGTGCCGATAATTTCAGTTAGCGGTGAAGGCGTCGTCGAAGCGCCGCCCGATACTGCAACAATTTCTGTTGGCGTCGTAAGCCGTGACAGGGATGCAACGAAAGTTCAATCTGAAAATTCACGTATCGCCACAAACGTTATAAATTCCGTCGTTGCACTTGGCATTGACCGCAAAAATATCCGTACGGGAAATTATAGTTTTCGTCAAATTTACCATACCGATGAAAATCGACGCCAAATTTTTGACGGCTACGAAGTCACAAACACCGTTACAATCACTGTAACCGATTTAAACAAAGTCGGTAAAGTTATCGACGCGGCACTTTCAAACGGCGCTAATGCTGTCGACTCCCTCAACTTCGGCATTCGTGACAGAGAAAAATTTCAGACTGAAGCTTTAAGACTTGCCGTCCTTGACGCGCGGAAAAAAGCTGAAATTGCCGCTTCTGCACTTGGAAAAGTTATTGTAAGTGTTCGTAGCGTGTCAATTAATTCTGCGTCGATTATGGCGCCGCGTAATGAAAAAATGATGGCGATGGCGACTATGGATTCAGCTTA
>JAFSUE010000293.1 GCA_017445435.1 Selenomonadaceae bacterium
AATTTGCAAGCGCCAGTTCAAACGGTACAAAATGACTTGCAACCTACGCTGAATCAAGCGCCTGTTCAAAATTTCGTACAATCAAATTTACAAGCGCCAGTTCAAACCGTACAAACTGACTTGCAACCTACGCTGAATCAAGCGCCTGTTCAAAATTTCGTACAACCAAATTTGCAAGCGCCAGTTCAAACCGTACAAGCTGAACAGCCGAATTTAAATCAAGCGCCTATTCAAAATTTCGTACAACCAAATTTGCAAGCGCCAGTTCAAACCGTACAAACTGAACTTCAACCAAATTTGAATCAAGCGCCATTGCAAGCTACCGTACAAACTGATTCACAACCGCTGATGAATCAAACGCCGTTGCAAACTTTAGCGCAAAATAATTTACAGCCAACTTTGCCCGCCGCGCCACAAGTTCAACAGCAACAATTTGGCGGAGAAATTCAGCCACAAATAAATTCCCTGCAACCACAACTTGAACCGAAAATGATTAATCGGCAAACGGTAAATGAACTTTTTGGCGTACCGTTGCAAGTCGAAGATAATCAGCCGTCAACGCCGATAATGCCGTTGCAAAATATTCCTCAACAGTTTGAACAGAATCAACAGTTTACGCGAAATTTCCAGCAGAATTTTTCACAGCTTACAGCAGACGTTGAATCACAAAGTCAAAATCAAACTTCTACAGCTGGTGAAGAAAATTTTGTTGGCAACTTGGCGGCAGTGAATAATACGACGCAGAATCAGCCTACCGCGCAGGTGCAAGCTCCTGAAGTTATGCAAGCGCCGCGCGAAGATTTCAACATCCCAACTCAAATTGTTGAGCAAGCGCGTATGATTCGTAACGCTACAAATACTGAAATGGTCATCAATCTTAAGCCTGAACATCTTGGTGAGTTGACGCTTAGAGTTTCAGTCAGCACGAACGGCGCGGTTACTGCCAGCTTTTACAGTGACAATGCACAAGTTCGCGCAATTATTGAAAATTCCATTGTTCAACTTAAACAGGAACTTAACGATCAAGGAATTAAGGTTGACAACGTCGAAGTATACGCTGGGCTTAGTGAAGATGGCTTGCTTAATGGTCAAGGTCAACAGGCTTGGCAACAAAATCAGCAACGCGGTCGCAGAGGCACGATTAATTTAGATGCTGTTGAAGAGGAAGTGGACGCGCTTAACCCCGTGAATGAAAGCACTTCAACTGACGGCGTCGACTACAAAGTTTAAAATTTGGGAGGGATTAAAATGGCAAATACGCTTAATACGATAAATGTTGACGGCGCAACTTATGATGCGGCGGCGTATGCGGCAACTAAAGCGTCGGAAACTAAAACTAATGACTTGGATAAAAACGCGTTTCTTAAACTTTTGATAACGCAACTTGAAAATCAAGACCCGCTTGACCCGCAGGACAATAGCGAATTTGTCGCGGAAATGGCGCAGTTCTCGTCACTTGAACAGATGACTAACATGAACGATTCACTCGGCAAGATTAATACGATTGTTTCAAATATGGATACGTCGCTTTTAGTTGGACAGCTTAGCGCTATGATTGGCAAAGGCGTTGAATGGGACGAAATGGTTCAGACGACTGATGAAAAAGGTGAGCCAGTCATTGTTACAGAAGGTCTTAGTGGCGTTATCACGGGCGTTTCTGTCACTGACGGTACAACGAAAGTTATTGTTGAGTCTGAAGGTAAAAATTATTACGTCGACATCAGCAGTATTACTCGCGTTCATGAACTTGAGGAAGAGGCTGAACCTGAAACTACGCTTGCTGATAGCGTGACGCCACTTGCTGAAAATGATCCACTTGCAACTGAAATGATTACCGCAGAAGCCTAATTGAATTAAGAATTAAGAATGTAGAATTAAAAATTAATTAACCCTTTTTGAGATAAAAGCTTCCATAAAAAAATCCCCGTCACATTTCGACAGGGATTTTTTTTGTACTGAAATTTTTTTGGCAAATTTTAAAGTCTTAAACCATTGACAATATTTTTGAAGGCATCTGCTAAACCGTTCATGTCAATTATTTGATAATAATCTTGCGGCGACGACGCTAACGACGCCAAGTACTGATGATCTACTTTGCCAGCGCCGATTGCAGAAATTTTTACGCCGTCACGTTTTAATTGTTCCGCCTTATTCGTCGTAGTGGAAGAATTGTCGGGCATTCCGTCCGTCACGATAATAACAAGCGGTTCTGCTTTACGCCGTGAAATTTCTTGATACGCAATTTCAAAAGCGTCCGTCATATTCGTACTGCCGCCAACTTCAACGGAATTTATAGCGTTGATAAGTTGTTGCTGATTATTAGTTAAATGGCTGTGCAAATGAACATTCGTTTCAAAAGTTGCGAACGCCACGCGGTGAATTGAAGTATCAATCATTTCAGAAATTAATTTTTGGCAAGCATCCTTCGCCGTATCCAAACTGTTCCACATACTGCCAGAATTGTCAAGTAATAGCACTATGTCATACGGTTTAACTTTTTCATCGTCGGAGCGCTGTTGCTCAAACGTAGGGTCTAAATCAATTTCCATGTAAACATTGGGGCGTTTAGGGTCTTTCGCCATAACATGAAGGATACAACTTTCATCAAAACTAAAACGTATTTCAATTTCTTTACCAGCTGGCGCACGCTCAATATCTTTCAACACGAAACCGCCAATATATCTATTCTGCGAAACGTCTTCGGTATTTTCTCCTTCGTACGCTCTAATTTCAACTGAATCTTGATAATCTTTAACCGTATAAAAAATTTCGGTATTTTCGCAAGGATATTCATCATTTTGCTGGAGCATTTTTTCCATACGGTTATCAAGTACTTCAATTCCAAATGAATGGGAAATAATATCGTGCTTTTCAATGCCGTTGCTTAGTTCATCATCAGCCATAATCGCCGCGCCCATTGCAACTAACTTTGAAAGGTCCATATTTGAATACGGTTCTTTGTCAAAAAATTTTTTAACGCAGTTTCTGACGAATGGCATATTTGCAGAGCCGCCTACTAATATGACGCGGTCGACATCTTCTTCGCTGAAATTTGTATCTTCAAAGGAACGGCGTATGACATTTTCAATTTTGCGAACATACGGCGCGGCTTCGGCTAAAAATTCATCCCTAGTAATTGTCATATGTAAATCGTAAAGCCCATTTTGATAGGGGAAGAAATTTATAATGTCGACTGGTTCTGTTTCGGAATTGCTAAGTGCGCATTTAATTTTTTCAGCCTCATTATAAAGTTTCTGCAAAGTTTTGGAGTATTCATTTGCATTCAAGCCAGATTTTTCTTTAGTAGATAAATCGACGCCGATAGTTTTGCGTAGCTCACGCATTATCAAATTTGCAACAGCTTTGTCAAAATCGTCGCCGCCCAATGTACGGTCGCCGTCTTTCATCAAAGTTTGATAAAAATTTTTCCCGCGTGACTCCAATAAAGCCACGTCGAAAGTTCCACCGCCTAAATCTACGACGTAAATTTTTTCCTTCGGTTTAGTATTTTCAAAAGAATAAGCAATTGCCGCCGCTATCGGTTCGGCTAAAACTTGTTTGACATTAAAGCCAGCTATCTTGCCAGCTTTTTTTGTTTCAGCAATTTGGTCGAAGGAAAATTGCGCAGGCACGGTGATAACGGCTTGAATTTCATCGTCATTGTTAAAAAATTTCCGCGCAGATTTAAAAATTTCTTTCAAGACTTCTGCGGCAACGTCGGTGGGCGTGAAAATTTTATCGTCAATGCTCCACGTTTGCTTATGGTCGCCCATGTAAGTTTTGGCGGAAGAAATGAAATTATCTGCGTTTAGTATCGCCTTACGTTTAGCCGCCGCGCCTACCGTCATTTTTCCTTTAGTGTACAAAATCGCTGACGGTAGCAAATCTTTCCCAGAAAATTTTAAATACTCAAAGTGTCCGTGCTGAATCGTACAGGCAACTGAATTTGTCGTACCTAGATCAATTCCGATTGAATTCATACGCTGACCCCCTTAAAAACTTCTAAGTTTTGTAAATAAATCAAAATCTTTTTCCCTCACAAAATTAATTATTGGACGCAAATTTCTATCCAATCTATATTTCCTCAAAATATCTTTGTCTTGAATATGTTTCAAAAGTTGGCGTACTAAAGAATCATTTTTGTCGGCGTCGTCGGGCACTAATTCTTTAATCACGTACAAAAGATATTTCAAATGCCACGATTTACTTTTAACTAATTTCAAACAAAATTCTTCAAAAATCGAATCGGGAACTTCTTGATAAATTTCCTCCAATTTATTGTAGCAGTCACTGTAATATTTTTTATCGAAGGAAACGGCTAAATAACCTTCAGCCTTACTGTATCGTCTGCCGCCAATGTTTAAAATCTCAATAATTTTTTCAAGGTCTGCTAGTTCCCCTCTTTCAGCATTAATTCCATATTGACTAAGTGCATTTTTCAAAATTTGTTCGTTGTCGCCGTCAGAAATGCGGCTAATGCAACTTTCCGCCAATCCAGCTTTTTTATCGCCGTCCATAAAGGTACAGGCTTCAGCAAATTTATCAGCAAAGGTGTTAAAATCGTTTTTTGCGATGGGATACAATCTGCTAAGTACATCTTTTACTTCAGATAAATTTGAAGAGTTAAGGCGGCAATATTTTTTGAATTGCTCCATAATGTAGGAAATATTTTTGACGGTTAGACGGTTCGTCCAAAAACGTGACATACTTGTTGAAGATTTTATTTGCTCCTCAAAAATATGTTTTAGTAAATCGTCTGTGAAATCTTCGGCGGGAAAAAGTTGTGCTACGATTGACTCTTGCGTCAAGACATTTTTATTTTCATTTACATAATCATTGAACAGTTGGTAGCGAATGAGGATAGGTTCATCTCTTAACGCTTGTTTAACGCAAATGGCTTTTAGTTGCGGATGATTGAGTAAAGAAAGTTTTTGCTCCAACATTTGCCGGCACATTCGCGAATCGCCTTTTTCTAAAAATATAGTGATGAGTTGCAGGCGAAATTCTGGCGGCATATCAATTTTATTGTCGAAGACGCCATCTTTCATAACGCTATACAAGTACCGAATGTCGCAGTTTAAAAAAATTGGTTCAAGCAAATCGTACCTGCTATAACGCATTAGCCACGCATTTTTTATCAGCACATTGGCTAGGACTTTAGACGAATATTTTTTTAGGTTAAATTCTTTAACTAATAACTGATAACTTCCCTTGTAGATAAGCTGTTTTAGGCGTTCCACTTGATCTGGCGCAATGTACAAGTCAGCGTTTTTTTCAAATCGTTCATCCAAACTTCGATTAATTCTGCTCAAAGCGTCTAGTACATCTTCCATTTCAGATTTTTCCATAATCATCTCCCAATTTCTAAAAAAAATAAATCTAGGGATTATTGATAAATTTTAATTTTAATCTTAAATTTTAAATTTCTTTATGAACTTCTTTTGGCGCAAAAGGTAGCAAAAAGAAAATAGCCCGCTGAAATCGCATCACGTGATTTGCGCGGGCGGACGTCCATTCTTGGGCGCCCTTCCTTTTACTACGCTATCAAAATTTCCAAATTTATTTTTATTTAATAATCCCTATTCCCTAAAATTTACAAGTAGCTGATAGGATTGACGCGTTGACCCTTAATAATAACTTCGTAGTGAACGTGAGGACCAGTACTAAAGCCAGTGCTACCCATAAGCGCGATAACTTGACCGCGTTGAACAAACTGCCCAGCTGCCACGACTACTTGCGATGCGTGACCGTAACGCGTCATAATTCCATTGCCGTGATCTATGTCAACCATATTTCCATAGCCGCCAGCATTCCAGCCAGCGTAGTCAACTATTCCGTCAGCCGTTGAAACAATAGGCGTACCCATATCGTTAGCAATATCAATGCCAGGATGAAAATCACTGCCGCCCCAACGTAAACCGTAAGGCGATGTGACGACGCCAGTTGTTGGCCATATCGACGGCATATGCGAATCAGCTGAAGGATTACCGCCAAATTTGCTTATGTCGTAATTCATAACGGTACTAGGCGCCCAAGTGCCGCTGTAATTTGGAACGGAAAAACTTCCTGCCGCCGCCGTTGCACTTGCCGCCGCTACTGCTATTTGTTCACGCTTTTTTTTCAATTCGGCTTGAAAGTCATCTAAACTTTCTTTGCGAATGGCAACGCGAGCCTCAAGAATATCTAAAGCCTCTGCAACGTTGTCGAAAGTTAAAGCGTCTATCGGTCCGCCTTGTCCATTATGTTCAGCCGATTCATCAGTAGCTGATTCAACTTGCGCGGCATTTTCAGTAGTCGAAGGTTCGGCAGTCGATTCAGCTGGCGCGGATTCATCAGTAGACTTTTCACCTTCAGCAGGTGTTTCAGGTTTATCTACTTTAGGCGGATTTAAACCTGCTTGAATACGAAGTTCTTCTTCCTGTTGCGTCAAATTCTGCAAAGTTTCACTCAACGTAACAGCTTTTTTTGAAATTGATAAAAGTTGTTCCTGCTGAAGTTCTTCCGCTTGCTGAATTTCACGAACAATCGCCGCGTTGCGTTGAACATTCAATGCGCTGTAAATGGAGTAGCCACAAGCGCCAATGAAAATTATCAGCCCTACGCCAAATGACGCTACGCCGAATTTAAAAAGCGCGTCACTTATTCGTATTTCACGATTCTTGCCGCCGCCGTTTATGTTAATGACGTATTCTTTTTTTTCTCTATTTTCATCTTCGTCATCTAGCGGCACAAGCTCTTTATTCTCTTCGTCCAATTAATTGAATCTGCCACTTAAAACACAAAATATTTTTATGTTTGCAGAGTAAGTAGCAGTTTGTTCACCTCGATTCATTATCGATTCATTCAGCTAAAACATATCTGCTTACGTTTTAGCTTATTTGAAAATTTTTATTTCGTACAAATTTTTATTTCGTCCAAGTTTTTATTTCGTCGAAATTATTTTTTCATATAAGCTTTAAGCCTTGCCAAGTTAGCTTTTACAACTTCATTCGTCGTGTTGACTTTAGCGGCAGTCTCCAAATCTTCAAGCGCGTTG
>JAFSUE010000294.1 GCA_017445435.1 Selenomonadaceae bacterium
ATTAACGTCCGTTATTTCAAGTTCGCCCCGCGCAGAAGGTTTAATCGACTTCGCCACGTTGACAATATCTTTGTCGTAAAAATATAAACCAGTGACGGCGTAATTTGAACGCGGATTTTTCGGCTTTTCCTCAAGGCTTATAGCTTTGCCAGTCTCATCAAATTCAACGACGCCATATTCTTCAGGATGGTTGACATAGTACGCAAAAACCGTAGCGCCTTCATCATTCGTGGCGGCATGACGTAAAAGTTTTGGGAAATCCGCGCCGTAAAAAATATTGTCGCCAAGTACCAACGCGCAACCTTCACCGTTTATAAATTCTTCGCCAATTAAAAATGCCTGTGCAAGTCCTTCAGGTTTAGGCTGGACGGCGTAAGAAATTTTCAAGCCGAGTTGTGAACCGTCTTTCAACAGCGCTTGAAAAAGATGTGAATCTTGCGGCGTAGTGATGATTAAAATGTCACGAATGCCAGCCAACATTAACGCGGACAATGGATAGTAAATCATCGGTTTATCAAAAATTGGCATTAGCTGTTTAGATACAACTTCCGTCAATGGGTAAAGCCGAGTACCAGAGCCGCCAGCTAAAATTATTCCCTTGCGAATCATAAAAATTTCCTCCTTCGTCATTACGCATTACGCATTAAGCATTCCTAATTAAAAAAAGTTCTTCGCCTAAAATTCGTTGAACTTCTTCAAGCGTCGTTAAACCTGCGCGGATTTTTTCAACGCCGTCATCAGCTAACGTTTCAAGCCCAGCTTTAAGCGCCGCCTCACGAATTTTATCGAGGTCACGACTATATAAAATTAAATCGCGTACAGATTTTTTCACGCGCAAAACTTCATGCAACGCCAACCGCCCGTAGTAACCAGTACCGTTGCACTTGTCACAGCCGACAGATTTATAAATTTTTTCCGCGCCAATAATTTTTTTCTCAAAGTCATTCGCGCTAACCAATTTTCTGCAGTTCGTACAAAGACGGCGTACCAAACGTTGGGCAACGGTACATTTCAGCGTTGACGCCAAAAGGTACGGTTCGACGCCCATTTCAATCATTCTGAAAACTGCGCTGCAAGAATCGCCAGCGTGCAACGTCGTGAAAATTAAATGCCCTGTCAACGCGCCGCGTACTGCAATTTGCGCCGTTTCCTTGTCACGAGCTTCACCGACCATTAAGCAGTTACAATCCATTCTAAGCATTGAACGTAAGCCCGACGCGAAAGTTAAACCGACTTTTTCATTAACTTGAACTTGTGTCACGCCGTTAAGGTGCTGTTCGATTGGATCTTCAAGCGTCATTATTGCGCTTGACGGCTGATTCAGTTCACGCAGTGCCGCGTATAAAGTGGTGGATTTGCCCGAGTTCATCGGTCCAGTTAAGATTATCATACCTGACGTTTCAGTCAACGTTTGGCGGAAAAGTTTTTCATTATTCGGCGTGAATCCCAATTCGGATATATTATGAAGACCTTGTGAAATGTCCAAAAGGCGAATCGTCACGCTTTCCGCGCCTTCTGACGGAATAGTTGCCACGCGCATTTCAACGTTGCTGAATTTTATAGCGCCGTCGAGCGGTGAAAAAGTTGTGGTGGTGTCCATACCCGCCAAAATTTTTATTCGTGCCGTAAAGGCGCTGGCAATTTCAATCGGAATTGGTTCGTGAAGTTCGCGCAGGTATCCATCAATCCTGTATCGAAGGCGCAAAAAATTTTCAACGGGATCAATGTGTAGGTCTGACGCCCTCATCTTTATGGCGAATTTTAAAATTTCGTCGACCAATGGCGCTATAGCTTGATAACTTCCGCCGAAATTGTGACGGCATTGGTGAATAAGTTTGTGTAAACGCTCTTTGAATTGTTCCATTTTAGATTTTAAATTTCATTACGCATTACGCATTAAGCATTAAGCATTACGCATTAATTTCACTTCGTCAAGTTTTGTACCGTCAGGCAGAAAACATTTTATCAGCAAAGTTTTTTCGTCGCCTTCAATCGTCAAAAAATTATCTGTTTCAGGTTGAGGGGCTACAAATTTATCCAACGTATGATTGCTCCAAAGTCCAGGGTAGCGAACGTCGCCGCTGACGCCAGTTAAAATGTAAAGTGGTCCGCTTGAATCGTCAATGAAATTTCTGATATGCCCACGATTTCTGTACGTGTGAAGGTGAGCCGTGAAAACTACGTCGACGTTGTAATAGTCAAAGTCTGGCATAAACTCAACGCCAACGCTTGAAATACCTTCCAGCCAATCGTCCCTGCCGTTAATCTTGTATTGCAAAACGTCACGATGAACGCAAATAATTTTCCACGCCTTTTTAGTGTTCAACAAATCTTCCTGCAACCATTTTTTCTGCGCCTCAACGACACCAGGCGCAAAGGCGTCAAGCTCCAACCATTGGCTATCTAAAACTACGAAGTGCGCCGCGCCAAAGTCAAATGAATAGTACCGCCGATTAAAATATTTATCATCATTTTCAGGCACGGCAAAATAATTTAAATACGAAATTGGATAGCGTTCCTGCCA
>JAFSUE010000295.1 GCA_017445435.1 Selenomonadaceae bacterium
AGTGAGTAGTGAGTAGTGAGTAGTAAAAAATTCACCACTATTAACTACTTACTACTAACTACTTACTAATCCAAAGTAATCGGCGTGCCTTCAACTTCAGGCGGCGGAACATCTTTTGACACGGCATAACGAATCGTGTTTGAAGTCGACGCCTTCACGTAAACATTAGCGGTAGGGTCGGCGTCAATGTGAATCGTCAACCGCTTGGCTATCGATATTGGCTCATTGTTCGTCGCGGCAACGCTTTCATCAGTGTAAAATAAATCGAAGACGCCCAACTTTGCGCCAATAAATCTATACCATTCGCCCAATTTCGCGGACTTGTCAATAACAACTTTGAACTTGCCCAACTTCGCGCGTCCAACGTAATATCGGAAGGGAACTTGCTTTTTGTCTTTACCTTCTGGCGTAATGTCAACGACGCGAACTGCTGAACCGTCACGGCAACGCAAAAGTCCAAATGCAACGCCTGTTTTACCAGTCGGCGCGGCAAAATTATTTTCGTCCACTTCAACTTCATTTTCACGTTGAATTTGTTTAGCGTCGTCCGTACCAAGCGGCGGGTACAAAGTGAAACGCGGCATTACCTGCGTGCCGCCGAATCCTAACAAACTGCGTGCCTTGCCGTTATCGTAGTCAATGTATTCGTCGAAAATTTTCTTGACAAGCGCTGACTTTGTAGAGTTGCCAGCCAAAAAGATTTTAATTTCTGGAACGTCGCTAAGTACAGCAATTCCGTTTTCACTGCCGCCGCTAACTTTGTCGAACGCCTCACGCATTGAAATAAAAAAGTTATCGACGCCGCGTCTAATTCTGTCCGTCAAAATTTTTTCAAGGTCAACCAACGGCTTAGAATCTTTTTTAGGCGTGTCAACTTTCGGCGCAGATTTTTTATTTTTAAATCTTTTAAAAGCGTCTGCAACCAGCGGAATATCATCAGAAAGATTTTCTAAAACTTGTTGGGAGCGATAATCACCAGCTACAGCCCAATTTTCCAACTTGATAATTGAGGCAGTGTCTTCTTGTCTAACGCCTATCATAACTTCATAAAATTCATCATCAGAAATTTTTTTAGGTGTAGCGTCAACATCAACATTCTGCGCAGAATTTACCGCGCCAATTTTTAAATCAAAATTTGGAATTTCCTGTCCAGCGTCGTCAAAAACTCGCGTCGTAATTTTGCCTGAATTAAAAATTTCCTGCGCCTCTTTAGACTGCGGATTTTCCCAAACTGGACGCAATTTTTTAATGAGGTGGTACATATTCAGCGCGGCTTCCTGCGAATTGCGGATAATGCCTTCAGAGCCAGCAAATTCAGATTTTTCAGCCGCCCAAGTAAATGGAATTTTCGCCTTAGAATCTTTTGAATCACTGCGCGGCTTTAAAAGTTTTTCACGATTAGCCTTGAACACTTCAAACGCCAAAAGTTTTAACAAATTTTCGCCGCCCAGCGTCCTATCACCATGTGCGCCGAAATGCGTTAAAACAAAGTCATAAAAATCAGCGTCATCATCTTCCGCAATTTTCAAGACGCCAAAATCAAAGTCAGTCGTGCCGCCGCCAAAATCAAATACGGCGTAGTAAACGTTATCTTCCTCGCCGTCCATAAAGCCGAAACCTTCAAGCGCGGTTATTGCATACGCGGCAGGTTCGCTAGTACCTTCGACAACTTGAAAAGCTTTCATTTCTTCAGCGTTGGACAATAACGCCGTCGGTAAAGATTTTCTAATACCAGCCGTAAAACTGCGCAACATTCTTTCGCGAATATTTCTTTCATAAGTCACGGGGAAACTTAAAATATATTTCATGAAAATGTGATTCGGTTGTAACATATGATTGATATAACTGCCCAAATAGTAAGCGTAATATTCAAGCGGGTTGAATTGGTCTTTCACAATTTCGGCGAAAGGTTGAAGGTCAATTTCTGTACCGTCATGGTCGCGCAGTTTTGTCGTGTATTCAAGGTTGCCGCACCATTGCTTAATTTCCGTGAAGAAAGAATTAAATAAAATCGTGTCAGTGAGTTGGTCGCTAAGTAAATTACTCTGCGCGTTGTGAGAAACGGTAACGTCATTCCACGAAGTTTGCGGGCGTCCTTCACGTTCGGCGTAGTCAGACAAAAATTTTTTAATGTGGCGAAATTCGATAATGGTGGGATTTTCATAATTTTCACGTACGACGCCTTTTGAGTAATCGCCCTTGCCAACTTGCAACGGAATAATTTTGCCGCGTTCATTTTCATAGACGACGACGGTTGACTTTGTGCCGAAATCAATTCCAACAATGCCCGACGCGTTTATATCGGCGGTAGGGTTACGCGCATAAATCGGATTTTTCAACGTGACGGTGTACGCGCTATCTTCTGGCAAATCCCATAAATCCCAATGCCCGCGATTAGGATCAGTCAAAATTTTTGCGTCGTACCTATCAAGTTGCACGCGGTTAAAATCGCAACTCAAAAGTTCAGCGCTAAGTTTCTTTTCAAAATCTTCATCGTCTGCAGTTTTATCGTTCAAAAAATCCAGCGACGGCAAAAACGGTACAGTCTGCCCAGCTTTTACAGCGTCGAAAACTTTTTTCTGGTCAAGTTCAACAAACGAATCAGTTATCTTGAGAAATGAATTTTTAGTCTCTATCATTCGGAAAAAATTTTTCGTGCTGACAGATTTAAATTCTTCGTCACGCGGCGAAAGTTTATTTTTGAGCCACAAAAAAATAATTTTGCCCACCGAATTATCCAGCTTTGCTTGAAACCGATGAATTGGAATTACCCAAAAATAATATTGGTCTGAAGAATTGTAATAATTTGTACTGTACTTTCTACTATTATTTGTCCACATATAATAATATTGTCCGCCGTTTAAATATGAAATTCCGTTTTGTACATCATTTTTTACTTTTATACAGCCATCGTTGGCACGAAAATATTTTATTTCGTCGTTGAACAATCTACGTACTTCATTTTCAGTTGGAATCACGCCTTTAAACCCTGCAAAAGCTAAACGCGATTCATTTAAAATATTGCCGTCGTTATAATCTATTGGGCGGTAAGCATAGGCGGAACTGCAACTATGAACTGCAAGGTCTGGAATAAGTCCAACAATTTCATTGACGTAGTAAACACCTTCGCTTTGACCTTCGCGCGTTAAGTAAATCCATTTTTTATTGCGGAATTTTTCGGCGAACTCTTCACAAAGTACGTTGAAATCATTTTGAACATTGGCGGCGGCTTGTTCAATGACTTTTACAAGTTTTTCATCGCGATAACCTGTGAAATCTTTTTCCTCAACTGGAATTGCGGTAATTTGTTTGGTATTCATTAAAATTTCCTCCTGTTTAGTTAGTAGTCAGTAGTGTAGAATTTTTACTACTCACTACTCACTACTCACTACTTACTAAATTAATTCAACGATACTGGCTTTGATAACGTTGCCCGTGCTATACTTGTAGCCTTGAAACAAAACGCGATTGACTTTGCCCAACTGCGGGCTGGAAGGCGTACGGCGCATAAATTCATCGTCGTAGTAATCGCCCTGCGAAATGTCAAGCCGCGTATATGGCGCGTCGCGAAAACCTTTGTTGTACATTTCAAAGGCGAAGTCGAAAATTTTTTGCAACGTTTCATCATTGTGGCGGGCAATGTAATCCCACAGCGAATCAATATGCGATTCTTGTACAGCGCCGCTTAAAAATCCTGTAGCAGTATCACCAGCGCCAAAAATTCCAGCTAAGTTATAGCGCGTGTCTTCGTCGAGCGTCAAATACAGTTTGTAAATTTTGTCAAGCCCGCTGTAAGATTGGCGGTAAAAATTCGCCGTATAAGTCGCCCTGTCAAGGTCGCGTTGAAGGTCTGAAATTGTTTTATTGGCATTGTCAAGATTTTTATTAACGTCGTCAAGCTGGCGGTTAAAGTCGGCACGAAGATTTTTTTCTTGTACGTCAAAATCATTGCGCAAATTTTTAAGCTGGCGTTCCAAGTCGTCACGTTCAGCGGAAATTTTTTTAACGTCGCCGCGCAGATTTTCAACGGTGCTGTTTGCCGCGTCAAGTTCACGTTGCAATTTTGAATTTTCGTCACGCAAATTTTTAATTTCTTCATTGAGCGGCTGAATATTTTTCCGCGCCTTCAAGCCTTCGAGAATGCCTTCTAACAGTTCTTCAAACTTATCAATCCACAAAATATTTTCCCTCCCGAAAATTTTTTTATTAACTTCCACCCAAAAAAATTTTTACCTGCTTTTTCAAGTGCTAAAGTTACTAAGCGTTACGCTAGCCGCGAATGTTGACAAAAAAGCTTATGAAATCTAAAATATATATAACAAATATTGAACGAGTTTTTAATTTAGCAGTGGTGATAGCAGTATGGCGTTAGGTATTGCAATTTTCGGCGGAATTTTATGGTTTATAATTGTCAGCTTACTTCTTTACTCAAAGGCTACTCCAGAAGCGCAGGTACGCCGCAGACTCCAAGAAATGATTAACGCCGCTGAAGAATCGCGCAGAAAAGATAAAAAAGTTGACCTTAAAAAACATACTGAACAAAATCAAAATGCAAATGCCGCCGCTATATTTAAACCTTTTGCGCAACGATCATTTTTTGAACGAGTTATTAAACCGTTACTGAATAATATTTCGGAATATGTTCAAGGCTTGGCGCCCGTGCAAGTCAAAAATATGTTTGAAAAATATATTTTTCTTGCGGGCAAGCAAGGTATTTGGAGTGTCAAGCGTTTAGTTTTAATGTGGATAATCTCCGTAATAGTTGGACTAGTGGCGGGAGTTTTCATCGCGCGGCACGTCGAATATCATTTTTTGCAGGAAACAATGATTTTAATTTTAGGTGGAGTAGCTGGCGCAGTTTTACCATTTTTGCGTTTGCAAGCTATCATTCGTACACGTAAGAAAAAAATTCGGCGACAACTGCCAGAATTTTTAGATTTACTTTGCGTCAGCGTACAAGCAGGATTATCTTTTGACGGCGCAGTTGCAAAAATCGTAACGCGGATGAAAGGTCCGTTAATTACAGAATTTCAGCGCTTTCAAAGTGACATTAGCTTGGGAATGACGCGGCGTTACGCATTAACTCAAATGGCGCGGCGTTGTGACTTGGAAGAAATTTATTTGTTCACAACGTCAGTCATTCAAGCTGAAAAACTTGGGACAAGTATGTCACGAACTCTGAAGTTGCAAGCTGATAATATTCGTGAACGTCATCGCCAGTACGTGAAGGCGCAAGCGTTAAAAGCTCCTGTCAAAATAATTTTCCCTATGGTTTTATTCATCTTCCCATCAATTTTTGTTGTCTTGCTATTCCCTTCAATAATTCAGATTATCAAAACTTTAGGCAACCCTTAAAATTCCAAAATCTTGGTACGCGAATCAACGGAATGAAAGGAAGTGTGCTGGGCGGTTTAGAAAATTTTTCTACAAGTTAAAGTTGCCGCGCAAATCGAAATGAGAAGTATACGCCAAAAATTATTTACGCTCTTAATCGTTATGGGCTTTATCCCTTTAGCCATAGTATTAATTGCTGGCGCAGTCAGTTTGATTAATGAACTTGAGGAGGAGACGTACAAAGAAGGTTTGCTCCGAAATTCCGTTGTGTCTGAATACGTAACTGAACTTTTTGAAAAAAATTTTCACGTCCTCCACACATTGGCGCTTAATCCTTTAATAAAAGAATACGTCGTCGATCAATCTAGAATACCGCGAATGGTTATTTCTGAACTTTTACATCAAACGAACGATATTTTTAACGATAAAAATTTAACTGCGTTGACTGGCGCTGATGCGTATCAAATTATGCGTACAGACGGTTCAGACCTTGTCAACGTCGTCACGCGTCGACATTTTAAAGAGGCAATGAAAGGGCGCGACTTCGTTTCTGATGTTATCGTTAGCATGTCAACTGGCAAAATGATTGTCGTACTTGAAGTTCCCGTGAGGAATGAAAAGGGACAACCTATTGGAATGTTGCAACGCAATTTTAATTTGGTGGAAATGCAACATTTTGTTAGGGAGCTTGACGACAAAAAAAATTCCGTCGTAATTATTGACAGGGAAGGCAGGATTATTGCAAATTCCGATAAAACTTTTGAAAATGTTAATGATCGTCTTGAAGACGGCACCTATACAATGCTTTCTAAAAAAGTTCAACAAGATGAACAAACTGCTGGCATTATACGAATGTCAATTAACGGCGAAGATTCACTTGTAAGCTATTCGCGAAATTATATAACAGGCTGGATAATTTTAGTGGTCAAGCCGTACCATTACATTTTGGACGAAGTTTATTTGAAGATTGCGCAAGCAATTATTCTTGGCTTGATTATGTTAATGATTGTAGGCGCTATTGCCCAAAGATTGGCGTACCGAGCAACTAAGCCGATTATCGATATAACTCAAGCGGCTGACCAAATTGCGCACGGAAATAATTCAGTTGAAAAAATTGAAATTGCCTCTGACGACGAATTAGCGCAAATGGCGGACGCGTTCAATAAAATTCGTTCACTGCGTGATACTTATCAAATAGCGTCGGAAGTCGATAAACTGACTAAACTTTATAACAAAACTACAACTGAAAATATTTGCAAACTTAAGTTGAAAGAATATGAAATGATAGAGCCGCCGCGCCCAATTCTAGCTTTCTTTGTAATTGACTTAGACCATTTCAAGCGCGTTAATGACACATTGGGACATCAATTCGGCGATAAAATTCTTGTAGAGTTTTCAAAAAAGATTCGGCGCATTTTCCGCCCAAATGATTGTGTCGGCAGATTCGGCGGAGACGAATTTATTGTTATCGTGGAAAATTTGCCCTCAACCGATATTGTTGTACGTAAAGCGGAAACTATAAAAACTATTGCCGCTGAATTGGTAATTGACGGCATTGACGCGGGAATTACCGCTAGTATTGGAATTGCGATTGTTCCGCCAGACGGTACGGACTACGACACTTTATTTAAGACGGCGGATGAGGCGCTTTACCGTGTAAAACATATGGGACGTAATGACTACTGTATAATTCTTATGGATAAGAAAGACTCGACTATAAGCAATGGTATTGGCAATGGCTACATTTAAAATTGAAAAGGCAGATACATTTTTTAAGCGCCTGCGCGGATTGATCGGCAGAAAAAGTTTACCGCCAGGACAAGGCTTGATGATTGTACCCTGCAACTCTATTCATATGCTTTTTATGCGTTTCGCTATCGACGCCGTTTTCATTGATAAAAATTTCGTGATAAAAAAAATTGCCGCCAACCTGCAAACTTGGACGGGAATATCTTTTTGCATTGGCGCATGGGCAGTCATTGAGTTAGCGGCGGGCGAAACTGCGCGGTTAAATTTGCACGTCGGCGATACGTTGGACGTTGAATTTATTTGATTCGGTTAAAATTTTTTTAAGAAAGGCAGGTCGAATGTACTATGAAAATTTTAGCTAAATACAAAAAATTTTTTCAGCAAGACGGACAAACCGCCGTATTCTTTGCGTTACTGTTACCCGTACTGATACTTTTTTTATTCGTAGTATTCGATCTCGGCTGGCTGTACCTCAATAAATCGCGGCTGCAAAATGCGGCAGAGGCGGCGGCTATAGCGGGCGCTAATCAATTTTGCGCCGAATCGACAGAAGGCTATAATAGCGTTATGCTTGTTTATGACTATGACAGAGAATTGAACAAAACCATAATTAATTCAACTGCTGGTGTCGAACAGGCTACGTCAGACAGTTGGAAATCAAATTTAGTTGGCAATACAACAAGCGATGAAGATTCTTGGACAAAAGCTACAGTTACTATGCCCGTTTCAAAATTTTTAGGCGAATCAGCCGACGCCGAAACAATTTACTACGAAGTTAAACTTACTGAA
>JAFSUE010000296.1 GCA_017445435.1 Selenomonadaceae bacterium
AAAATCCAGCCGCATTTATTTTTTGCCACGCGCAGAGCATGAGCGCCAATATTCATTGCCATGACAGGGTAGCCAGACAACATTGCCTCGCTTGCCGTGTAGCAATATGTTTCGGGAACTTTGCTAAGTGCGGCTACAATCGCCGTTTCATATTCAGCCAGCTTTTTTGAAACGTCAGGCGCGTTGTACTTGCCAGCTAAAATTATTCCTTCCTTCGTACCTGCGCGAACATCATCTTTATATTCACCTAAACCAACAAATTCAATCGGCAATTTCTCACGTCGAACAATTTCATTGAGCTTTAACAAATACCATTCGCCTTTATGTTCACAAATTTCACCTAAAAAAGTTATTCGCAATTTTTCACGCGCCGCAAACTCTGGCTTGAAAGTTCGTTCAATAGGCAAAGCAATTTTATGTGGTCGAACTTCAATATTTAAGTTTGGATAAATATTTTTTATAATTTGTGCAGTGTAAGTTGAAGGCGCGATAATTTTTTTAGCGGCGCTTAAAAGAGTGGACCAACATTTTCGCCAATCCCATAACTGAAAATGTTTTAGATATTGCCTACAAACAGGATGAACTCTGCTTAGTTCACAAAATTTTGAACTGCAATATTGGAAATGTTTTCCCGCACAAGCGCAATAGTAATCGTGTATCATATAAGTAAACGGCAACTTGATAGCTAAAATCCAATTCGCAATGAAAAGAAAATTAAAGTGGATTAGGTGATTGACAAAAATTTCTGTTATATGAAGTGATTTGACGAAGGAATTTAAATTTGAAAAATCGGCGCGGAAATTCCAACTTATTGAAGGGTCGCGATAATTAGTTAAAATCAAACTTGCTGAAAGATCGAAAGGGTTAGCATCGGTTTTTTCAGATTTTAATATGTAAACGCCGCAGTCATTAAAATTTTCCTCAACATATTTATCAAGAAAAATTTTTGAGCCGCCAGCAAATCCCAGCGTCAATATCAAAACGTTTCTTTCAACATTTGGCAAATTCATCACCTCCGCAAATTTACTATTTATGCACTTCAAAACTTTTGACAGGTAAGTTGCGATTTTCTAAAAAATTTTTAAGCCCGTCACTTAAATTTATTTGCCTGTCGACAAAAATATTTGTCACGTGAAAATTTTCAATCAAGTCGCGTAGACTGTTCAATTTCATTTCGCCGCTTAAACGTATAATCGGGTGGAAGGCGTCAACTAAAATAAATTTTCCGCCGCCTTGAAGTTGAAAAATATAGCCGCCACTACCTTTGAAGTCACGCAAAATTTTCCCTACAAAATTATTTATAACGTTGCCATTTAAAATTGGCGTGATAAACAAAATATTTTTTTCGCGCCGCTTGGCAAATTGACGTAAAATCGCATCAAATTTTTGTGTAGCTTCTACCTTTAAATTTCTGCCGCTTGGTACAACTTTATTCGGATTTTGATGAAAATATTTTTGCATAACGGCAATGGGAAGGTGCGGAAAATTTTTCAAATCTCGGAAAAAATCTTGTCGTCTGTTATCTGGAATGGACGGCGTAATAAAGCAGGGATTGTGCGCGGGCAAAACGTCAAAACTTACGCGCTGACCTGCCAACTTAGCCTTAGACAAAAAATTTTTGCCTTTCGCAGTATGAACAATTACAAGCGAAGTACCGCGATTGTCAAAAAATTTCGGTGAAAAATTTTGTACGCCCCACGCATCGCCAATCGTAACGTCGCTTTTACAATTCGGAAATTTAAATTTGCAAGTATGACACGACGGACGCTCTATAATACCGTGTAAAAAATTGTACTGATACAAATCTTGATTAGTGCCGTTGGCATAATAACCGCAATCATAAAAAGTTATCTCAATATGATTGTTTGTCCAACCAAAACGTTTACTGCGAAAATTCACGCGGGCGATGTCGTGACCACCTGCGCGGTAGTCAATGTAATTTTCCCAAATAAATGGCGACGGCGTACCGTGACAAATTATATCAACCGTCAGCAAATTATCATAATCCTTGACAAGAAAACTTTTCAGCCCAGCGCATTGACACGGCGTCCCACTAAATAAAACTTGACGCCCATTTTCAAGTTCAACCTTGACGCGCTTGTAAACGTAGCCGATTTGACTTTGTACGTACTTACTTCCGCGCAGATTTTCAAGCTCGTCAAGATTTTCAGCAGACGTATGGACGACGTGCCAATTTTCATTGAATCCCGCGCCAAAAATAATTCCGCCGCTATTTAAAATAATTTCGCTTAAAGCAGTGAACGTGCCACCAGAGGAACTGTGCCGCCTAACTTTCGCGTCAGGATGAATCGTCACGAAAACTTCAGGCAACTCGGCTGGAATTGTCGGCTTGAAATTCAGTGCGGGACAAACTTTTTCACATCTGCCACATTTAATGCAAACTTCGTGATCAATTTTAGGATAGGCGAAACCTTCGGCGTCACGTTTCATTGAGATACAATTTTTTGGACAAATATTCGCGCAAGCCTCGCAACCTGAACAATCTGCGCGGTTAGCGGCGATCATATCTTCGATTTTCATTTATTCACCACCCTTGAATTAAGCGCCGTTACTAAAAAGTTCAGCGCCTTCAAACGTTCCTGCGGTAAAATTTTATCGCGAACGGAAAAATCAATTTCAAACGGCGAATCAAATTTTGAATCAGTTTGTGAAGTTAAAATTCTATTTTCCAGATTAAACATTTTCAATAATGAAATTATCCTTTCCATTACGGAATTAATCCAATTATCTTTGTTGTAAAAAAGAAACGGTTTCTTGAATAAAATTGAAAAAGCCGTGCCGTGAAAAGAATGTGTGAAAACCAATGACGCATTGGCGAAAAGGTAAATAAATTCGTCGGGAGATGTGATATAGTGATTGAAATTATTTTCGTCAAACAAATTTATCACGGGCAGATTTAATTTCTTGGAAAGTTTTTTTATGTCGTCAACAGGTCTGTACTTGAAAAAGTAAGTAAGAATGTAGCCGCGTTGATATTTTTCATTTAACCAGCTAGGTCGACGCGAAACTTTTAACCACTCGTCAGCCGTCAGCAAAAGTACTGGGTCAAGTACAAGTTCGGCGTTACGCCCCGTAAGATTTTTTACGATGTCGACTGCGTTACTTTCTCTAACTGAAATGTGTTGAAAGCTTGAAATGCCTTGACGACACGCATTTACAAATTCGGCAGGAATTTCTTTCAAGCCGATACTTGCCGCGTAAGCAATTTTCTTTGCAGGCGGTACGAAGTTTAAAAATTTTATCGGCAACGGCATATTCACTGATTCTAATTTTGGATTCCAGACTTGATCAGAACCTACGACGAAAAAATCATAATCATCAGCAAGTTCCTCAATGTACGGAATATTAAACCGCGTTTTGATATATCGTTCATGAAATTCTTTAAACTTAGTCATCTTCACGGCTTCGCGCAGATTAGATTTTAAATTCGACGCTGGAACTTCCGCAGTCTCTGCCCAAAAATCGCTTGAGCCTTTATTTCCATTGAACCATAAAACTTCCGTGAAATCGACAAATTTTTTCAGCATCGCATGAAGAGCGTACTTTTGAAGTATATTTCCATAATTTTCATACGTGTTAAAAGTAAGTTGTGCCACTCGCATTTAATGTCGCCTCCCTACGCCGCCACGTCAAGGTAGGAAGGCGAATATTTTATGCAGCTAGCAACTGAAATTAATTCACAACCCCCCCCGCACGGTCTGCGGCATTGTACAGTGCATCTGCTAAAAATTTAAACGCCTTTAAACGTTCCAGCGGCAAAATTTTATCGCGGACGGAAAAATCAATTTCCAGCGGCGAATCAATTTTGTAGCCATTATCAGCAGTTGCTATACGATTTTCAAGCCCAAACATTTTTAAAAGTCCTGGTATCCTAAGTGACATACTGCGCGTAGATTCATCGTCGTATTCGCGATTGATAAACGGACGCTTGAATAAAATTGAAAACGCTATGCCGTGAAAAGAATTTGCGTAAACTAAAGACGCGTTCATAATCAAAAAAAGAAACTCTTCTATACCGATTGTGGAATGATTGAAGTTATTAAAATTTAGTGCGTTTATCACGGGCAAATTTAATTCAGCCGCAACAGAATTTATTTCAAGCGGCGGATCATTTCGCAAGTAGTACGTGAAGATATAGCCGCGCTGATATTTTTCATTAAACCAACTCGGCGGACGTGCAATTTTTTTCCATTCGTCAGCGGACAATAAAAGTACAGGGTCAAGCAAAAGTAACGGCGTCTTACCCGTCAACTCCTCAACGATTTTAACCGCGCCTTCCTCACGTACTGAAACGTAGTCAAAACTTAAAATACCTTGTCGAAAATATTCTTTAAAGGCGTCAGGAATTTTCGGCGTAGCGATACTTGCCGCATAAGCTAATTTTTTTTCGCGCGGAACAAATTCCAAAAATCTCGCTGGATACGGTATCGATGGATCATTGGGATTCCAAACTTGGTCTGAACCTACGACGAAAAAATCATAATCATCTGCAATTTCTTCAAGGTACGGCAGATGAAACCGCGTCTTAATATTGCGTTCGGCAAATTCTTTAAACTTCGTCAGCCGCGCAGATTCATAATATGAACATCGTTGATAGTCAAATGGATTGTTGCGTAAAACGTGTTGCGGAATGAGTGAAAAATTTCCGCCAACTTCAGGCGTAAAATTATTTGGACCGTACCACAAAACCGTTACATCGTCCACAAATTTTTTCAGCGTCTGATAAAGCGCGTACTTCTGCAAAATATTGCCGTAATTAAAATAACCGTTTAAAGTAATTTGCGCTACCTTCATAAAAATATTAACCTTTCAAATAATTTATATAAATGTCATCCCAGCGCGTTTGATTGATGAAATGTTGAATGCGGTTAAAATTATCAATGACGGCAGGAAGTCGCCGCTCATATTCTTCGGGAGTGCATTTAGATAGAATTTCTTCAAGTCGGTCGAAGTCTTCAACTCGAATTTGAATTATGCCTTCAGGATTGAAAAATTCGCCGATCTCAGTTGCGCCAATGTAAATTGGAATTGTCTGCGCCGCGAAACAGTTACAAATTTTTTCCGTGAAGTAAAACGGCGAGACTAAATTTTCAACGGCGATTGAATATCGATATTTTTCAAAAGGCGTCTCAATCGGTACGTACCCCCCCCCGTCGAACTTACCATATGTGTCGACATTGGGAAGTTCCTTGCACTTGAAGGCAAATTTTTGGCGTACTAAATGCATTGGACACATTTTTTTATCTGACGCGATAATAGAAATATTTTTAGTTTTGTGCTTGTATTGTTCAGCGGGATTTACAGCCAATTTTTTAGGCTTGCCGTCGTTTGAAAAACCTGCCGCCTCACCGTCGCTCATCATTCCTTCAACGTTTTTACCATACCAAACTGATAAACCAAACGGTACAAATACGGCATTTTTCAGCGTTGATAAAATTCTGGCGTCATAAGTAAAAATAGCATTAAAATTTTTTTCAACGTAATCTTTATTCTTCAAAACATTTTCGTAACTTTGCGGTCTAATGGCGGGAGATTCAATCATTGCAGCGAATTTTCTTTTGGGTTTGCCGACAGTTCTAAAAATTTCGTCGTGCGTGTAAAAATGTGTTTCAAGCCCATAATTGTATCTGTCCCAGTAAATGTACCGCGAATTTTTAGCGTTAGGACCGTGAGCACTTTCACGATCACTCATGAAAAAAACTTCCATGCGTTCGCCGTACTTATTGTACATTTCTGGATAAGCAGGGCTAATGTCATGACCACGCAAATAGTACGGTTCAAAAGGTAAAGACGCATCCGTTATGCCAAAAAATTTTTCAATTAAAGCTTGACGCCGATAAATTCCATTCGCCCACTGAAAATGTTCTTGATGCATTTTCGCAAGATTGGCGTTGACTTCATCCAATTTTTTCTGCAGGAGTTCAAGTTCATTATCCAAAAATTTTTCAACCTTTCACTAAAACTGATTTAAAAATCTTACGTCATTTTCAAAGAAAAGCCGCAAATCGTCAATTCCATAAGTCAACATGGCAATTCTTTCAATACCCATACCGAAGGCAAAGCCGCTAACTTTCGACGGGTCGTAGCCACTCATCGCTAAAACGTCGGGGTGAACTTCGCCAGCGCCTAAAATTTCCAGCCAGCCGCTACCGTGACAAACTTTGCAATGTTCATCTTTGCCGTGACACATCATGCAGGAAACGTCAACTTCCGTACTTGGTTCTGTGAATGGAAAGAAACTTGGACGCAAGCGAATCTGCGTACTTTCGCCAAAAATTTTTTTACAGAAAAAGTCCAACGTTCCCTTCAAATCAGCAAAGGTAATTCCTTCGTCAATGACAAGCCCTTCAACCTGCGTAAACATTGGCGAATGTGACGCGTCGTAGTTATCGCGGCGATAAACTCTGCCTGGCGCTATCATACGAATAGGCGCATTGGCGGAATTTTTTTGCATTGTACGCGCTTGCACTGGTGAAGTTTGCGTACGCAACAAAATTTCTTCTGTGATATAAAATGAATCTTGCATATCCCGCGCAGGATGATCTTTCGGCAAATTCAGCGCCTCAAAGTTGAAATAGTCCGTCTCGACTTCAGGTCCTTCCTCAACGGTATAGCCCATGCTAATGAAAATTTCCTTGACGCGGTTTAACGTCAAAGTCAATGGGTGAAGATGACCGCGATAAACTTTGCGGCTAGGTAAAGTCACGTCAATTTTTTCAGACGCCAATTTATTTTGAAGTTCCTGCGCCTTCA
>JAFSUE010000297.1 GCA_017445435.1 Selenomonadaceae bacterium
CATTAAGCATTAAATTCTTTACTTGATTATCGTTGCCGACTTCAACCGCATTGACGATATTTGGATTGTAATTTTCTGTAGTTGAGGTAAAACTTAACCAGCCGACTGTCATGCAATTTCTATCTGTGAGAAGTGAACACATAGCCAGTATATCCAAAGAATCGTTAAATTCTTTGGAACGCCTACCGCGCCCAAAACGATGTACCCAGTACATTGAGAATCACTCCTTATTTGTAGCTGCGAAGACGCGGCGGAATAAGTGAATGGTCGAAGTCACGATAACTTATAATTGGCTCTTCAGTTTTTGGATCGTAATTAACGATTGTCACGCGCATAAATTTTTCATCATCGCGCCCCATAAATACCAATTCGCCGTCTTTATCCAATTTACGCTTGCCATTTTCCAAAACGATTTTAGCATGTGCGCCGCGTGATTCATCGCGCATACGTGCAGACTTCGTGATAGCCATTGCGTAAAGAATCATATTGCGCAGTTGACGAACGAACATTGCCTCTTGATTCGCAACTTTTGAATGGTCGCTAATGCCGATATTATCCCAACGCTTAAGAATTTTTTTCAAGCCTTCAAGCCCTTTATCAAGTCCATTGTTATCGCGTTCAATCGCAACGTATTCGTACATAAGGTCGCCCATTTCGTGATGAAGTTGGTGGGCATTTTCCGAACCGTTCATCTGCAAAATTTTATCGTATTCGTTTTGAACTTCCAATCTTGCCGCTTCCAATTCAGCGTCAGTAAGTTCAGAACCTTTATTGCCTTCCTTCGCCCAACGCATTGCCTCTGGACCTGAGACCGTGCCTGAATACGCTGCGCTTAAAAGGGAGTTCGCGCCGAGACGATTAGCACCGTGATATTGATAATCACATTCACCGCTTGCCATAAGTCCAGGAATATTTGTATTGTGAAGTCTATCGACCCAAATTCCACCCATTGAGTAGTGGACGGACGGGAAAATTTCCATTGGAACTTTGCGCGGGTCTTGTCCGACAAATTCAGAATACATTTCCAAAATGCCGCCGAGTTTTCTTTCCAAATATCCGCTGTCAATGTGTGACAAGTCAAGGTAAACGCGATTTTCGCCGTTAATACCTAAGCCCATATGTACGCAAACTTTGAAGATAGCGCGGCTTGCAACGTCACGCGGTACTAAGTTTCCGTAAGCTGGATACATTTCCTCTAAGAAGTACCAAGGCTTACCGTCTTTATAAACCCAAACGCGCCCGCCTTCACCACGACAAGCTTCCGACATCAAACGATTTTTATCAGAGCCAGGAATTGCCGTTGGATGAATCTGTATAAATTCAGGGTTAGCAATTTCAGCGCCTTGCTGATAGACGGCGGAAACGGCTGAACCGTTACAAATTGTCGACGCGGTACAACGTCCAAAAACTTGACCAGGTCCACCAGTTGCAAGAATAACTGTATCTGCGCGGAAGGCGCGAACTTCCATTGAGTTCATACTTTGCGCCACGAGTCCGCGACAAACGCCCTCTTTATTTTTAATAATCTTGACAAATTCCCAAAATTCATATTTATGGACAAGTCCTTTAGTTTCCCAACGTCTAACTTGTTCGTCAAGCGCGTACAGAATTTGTTGACCAGTCGTCGAACCTGCAAAGCAAGTGCGCTTATGTTTTTGTCCGCCGAAATTGCGAAGGTCGAGAACGCCTTCAGCAGTACGCGTAAAAGGTACGCCCATTCTATCAAACATTTTAATAAGTTTAGGCGCGGCCTCAACCATTCCTTTAACTGCAATTTGGTCTGCTAAAAAGTCGCCGCCGTAAACTGTATCGTCGAAGTGTTCATAAATGCTATCATGTTCGCCCTTCGTATCCATACAAGCATTAATGCCGCCTTGTGCGCAGAGGGAGTGAGAACGTTTTACTGGACAGTAGGAAAATAAATCAACTTCGCCGCCGAGTTCACAAACTTTAATTGTTGCCAGCAAGCCTGAAATGCCGCCGCCTACGATAGCAATTTTTTTCTTGCTAAAATCTTTCGCCATTCTAAATTTCACCCCCACTTAGTAAAGGAAGTAACTTGACATAAACGCTACAGTTACGAGACAAAGTACTGCACAAAGTCCCATGCTGATGAGGCAGATAACATTTTGCGCACGCGGACCTTTTGTAATGCCCCACGTCATGCAGAAAGTTGCAATGCCGTTGCAGAAGTGGAAAATTGCCGCCCACATTCCCAAAACGTAAAGCACGGTTACAACAGGATTTTGGAACATATTTTGAAGAAGTTCAAATGAAATTGGCGTACCCGTCATGCCTTTAATGTAAATGCGAAGATAGCCGACGTGCCAAATAAGGAATAATACTAAAAACCACGCCGTCCAACGTTGAAGGGTAAAATTCCAGTTGCGCAGGTAGCCGTAATTTTGAGGATTATTTTTCGCCTGCAATGCAATGTAAATACCATAAATGCCGTGAAACAGAATCGGTATCGCGTACATACCGATTTCAATGGCGTAGAAAATCGGCTTGGGAATTTCTTCGACCATTCCCATAACTTGATTAAAAATTGTAGGTCCTGCCATTGCTACGGAATTTGTTATCATATGTTCAATGATAAAAAATCCTAAGACAACCAGACCACAAAGCGAATGTAACCGCCTTAAGTAAAAAGTTGTGTGAAACATTTGAGACCTCCTTGTTTCAATGCGTAATGCGGAATGCGTAATGCGTAATGATAACTTTTCTACTACTCACTACTGACTACTGACTACTCATTAAATGCGTAATTAAAAAAATTTTACGTTACGAATTACGCACCGATTAAACGCATAAATTTTTAAAATTTAAATGTCATCAATGTTGAAATTGCGGAACGGTTTCTGCCCAATTTCATAAAAATTATTTCCTTCGCAGTCAATGACGACGATTGCAGGGAAGTCGACAACTTCAAGCGCCGCTACTGCCTCTGGTCCAAGTTCATGGTACGCAAGCACGGTATAACTTTTAACAGATTTTGCGATAAGTGCCGCCGCTCCGCCAACTGCCGCAAAGTACGTCGCGCCATTTTTCTTCATAGCCTCGACAACTGCGGGTTCACGTGAACCTTTACCAACCATACCTTTAATGCCTTGATCCAACATTGTCGGCGTGTAAGCGTCCATTCTGCCAGAAGTTGTAGGACCGCATGAACCGATTGGGTCGCCAGGTTTAGCAGGTGTAGGACCAAGATAATAAACAATTTGATTGTTCCAATCGACGGGCAATTTTTCGCCGCGTGCAAGTGCTTCCGTCATAACTTTATGGGCGGCGTCACGAGCGCTGATAATCGTACCAGTTATAAGGACGCTATCACCTGCTTTAAGTTTGCGTGACATTTCCTCTGTAAACGGCGTCGTAATTCTTATACTTTCAGCCATAGAAATTTCCTCCGTTAAAAATTTTTTCAATTACAACACGCGATGAGAATGGCGCATTGCGTGACAGCAAATAGTTACAGCTACTGGAAGTCCTGCAATATGCGTAGGTCCCCATTCGATATTGACGGCAAGCGCTGAAGTTGTACCGCCGAGTTGTGGACCGATACCAGTTGAGTTAATCATTTCCAGCAATTCTTCTTCAAGTTTCGCGTATTCAGGCATAGGGTTTCTTTCGTCAATCGAACGAGTAAGCGCCTTTTTGGAAAGGAAAGCTGCTCTATCCATCGTGCCGCCAATTCCAACGCCAACGACCATAGGCGGGCAAGGATTCATGCTAGCGTGAAGGATAATTTCCATTACAGCCTTTTTAACGCCGCGTACGCCGTCAGCAGGTACAAGCATTGCAACGCCAGATTTATTTTCTGAACCAAAACCTTTAGGCGCGATTGTAATATCCAACTTATCGCCAGGAACAATTTCCGTGTAGATAACGCCAGGCGTGTTGTTCTTCGTGTTGACGCGATTGAAAAGCGGCTCACTTACAACAGATTTTCTCAAGTAACCTTCAGTGTAACCTTTCGCAATTCCAGCGTTAATTGCGTCATTCAAGTTGCCGCCGACAATATGCAAATCTTGACCGACTTTCAAGAAAACAATCGTCATACCAGTATCTTGACAGTACGGGCGATCTTCAGCCTTTGCAATTTCGGCATTCTTAATAATTTGGTCGAGGACGATTTTTCCGACTTCAGATTTTTCGGTTTCACGTCCACGCTTAAGCCCACGATAAACATCATCGGGCAGATAGTACGCCGCTTCCTTGCACATTTCAGCGACGTTTTCAGTAATAATTTTTACGTCCAGCTCTCTCAAAATAATCCCTCCTGCAATGTAATATACTTATTTTGACGCTGAATTATTTGCCATTGTTGATTAAAAATCCTGCCGCCGTGCAAAATTTTTAAATTTAATTAGAAATGCGGAATGCGCTTTTTTAATTAGGAATTAAGAATGCGTAATGCGTAATGAGCGGGTAGCCTGTAGCTAAAATAATTCTTA
>JAFSUE010000043.1 GCA_017445435.1 Selenomonadaceae bacterium
CGCAGAGTAAAAATGCCACGAAAACGCAAATTGCGTTGGCGTGGATGTTGTGCAAGAAAAATTATATTGTGCCAATTCCAGGTACGCGCAAACTTGAACGCTTAAAAGAAAATGCTGGCGCGGCTGACGTAATTTTAAGTGTAGATGAAGTTAAAGCTCTTGACAACGCGCTTGACAATATGGAAATGTCTGCGGTTTATGGCGGCGCACCGATTAAATAAAAAATTTTTGTACAAATATTTTAAGACATTAGGGAAAATTTTCTCCAATGTCTTTTTTAATGTACAGAATTTATTTTTTATTTTTCTTTCTTTTTTCACTGGCAACGGCAACTTCAAGCGTCGAAGTTCTAAGCGCCTCATGGGAAATTTCTGCGCGGGCGGCGGCAAGTTCATTTTCAAGTTGATTGACGCGCTCTTCAAGACGTTGAATTTGTCGAAGTGCAATTTCTATAACTTCGCGGTCAGGGTCAGGCAAAAGGTCATGATCCAAGTCAACGTCAATTTCATCGCAAATTTCCGCGTAAACATTTGGATTGTTAATGTCCATACCTTTCGACGCGCAAAAACTTAGCCAAGCTTCGCGGTAATCGTCGCTATTGTGAATGCGCTTGCCGTGAAGTACGACGACACGTCCAGGAATGCCGACAACTGTTGCATACGGTGGAACTTCCTTTAATACGACGGAACCTGCGCCAATTTTCGCGTGGTCGCCAACTTTGAATGAACCTAAAACTTTTGCGCCAGTCGCCACTACAACGTTATTTCCAATCGTAGGATGTCGCTTGCCTTTTTCCTTGCCAGTACCGCCAAGCGTCACGCCTTGATACAGCGTTACATTTTTTCCAATCTCCGCCGTTTCGCCTATAACAATTCCCGTGCCGTGATCTATGAAAAGTCCGTCGCCAATCGTCGCGCCAGGATGAATTTCAATTCCCGTCAAAAATCTGCAAAAATTTGACACTAGCCGCGCAGATACAATCCAGCCGCGTGTGAAAAGCGCGTGTGAAATTCTATGTAGCCAAATTGCATGAAGTCCCGAGTAGCAGAGAATTACTTCAAGCGTACTTTTTGCGGCGGGGTCACGTTCAAAAATTACGCGAATATCTTTTTTTATGCGCGAAAAAAAATTTATCAATGGATTTTTCAACGGCGTTATCTCTCCAACAAAACTGTAGCATAAGCTGAAATTCCAAGCCCTTCACCAGTAAAGCCTAAACCTTCAGTAGTCGTCGCCTTAACGCTGATTGAGTTTGAATCAATCTGCAAAATTTCAGCAAGTCTCACGCGCATTTTCAAAATGTACGGCGCAAGTTTAGGTTTCTGCGCAACAATCGTAGCGTCAATGTTGCCGATTGTGTAGCCGTGAATTTTAATCATTTCGTGAACCTTTTGAAGAAGTTCGCCGCTGTCAACGCCTTTATATTTCGCGTCACTGTCAGGGAAATGTTGTCCAATATCGCCGAGCGCCGCCGCGCCTAAAAGTGCGTCAATTATCGCGTGAATCAAAACGTCTGCGTCTGAATGACCGTCTAAGCCTAAACTGTAGGGAATTTCGACGTTGCCCAAAATTAATTTTCTATTAGCTACAAGGCGGTGAACATCATAGCCCATTCCGATTTTAGGAGGTAGGCTGTAGGTGGTAGGTGGTAAATTTTCTGTAACTTGAGGTTTAAAGCCAATCAAAGATTCTGCCATTTGTAAATCTTCAGGCGTCGTAATTTTAATGTTGCGGTAGTCACTTTGAATAATTTTAATTCTGTCGCCGATACGTTCAACTAAGCTTGAATCGTCCGTGCCTAAAAAATTATCCTGCGCGGCTTGTTCGTAAGCTTTAAGTAAAAGTTCACGCTGAAAACCTTGTGGCGTTTGAACTTGAACTAACTTTGAGCGTGGCGGCGTGTACGTGACAAAATTTTCTGCGTCAATGAATTTAATCGTATTTTTTTCTGGAACAGCCGCAATAGCTCCGCCGAATTTTTTAGCCGCGTCGATAACGTCTTCGATAACTTTCAAGCTAATTAAAGGTCTAGCCGCGTCGTGAACTAAAACAATTTCCGCGTCGTCTGGCAAAAATTTCAAGCCGTTAGCTATGGAATATTGCCGTTCACTGCCGCCGACAACAATTTTATAAGGCTTTAAATCGTCCGCAGAATCTAAAAGTTTTTGTACGGCGTCAACTTCATTTTCATTTACTACGACAATTAAAAAGTTTATGCGCGGGGACTTTGAAAAAGTTTTAAGCGTACGAAGTAAAATTGATTCGCTGCCGAGTTCAAGGAAAATTTTATTTATATCGCCGCCCATACGTCGACTTGAGCCAGCCGCTGGAAAAATTGCTGTAACCATTTATAAATTTCACCTACAAGACACATTCTTAATTCTACATTCTAAATTCTTAATTCATCAATACCAGTCGTGTTTTTCATTTCTATCTAACTTTTTAATGGCATTCATTTCATCGGCAGTCAATTCAAAGTTGAAGATGTCAAGATTTTCCGCAATATGTTTTGGATTGCTTGAACCAGGTACGGCAACAATTCCGCGTTGCAAGTTCCAACGCAAAATAACCTGCGCGGGCGTGACGTTATGCGCGGCGGCAATATTTTTTATCGTGGCGTCATTGAGCAAATTTTTTGTATAGCCGCGTCCGCCGAGTGGATACCAACTTTGCACGACAATATTTTTTGACTGAATGAAAGGTACAACGTCCAATTCTTGATAGTACGGATGAATTTCATTTTGTATAAGCGCAGGCTTTATCGTGACTTGCGGCAGGAAATTTTCCAATTCCTTGACGTAGAAATTAGATAAGCCGAGCGAATGAATTTTTCCCACCTTAACATATTTTTCCATAGCGCGATACGCCTTCACGTCGTCAGTACCAGGATGATGAAGCAACATCATATCAACATAGCCGATATTAAGTTTGTCGAGCGCCTGTTCAATCGCTGATTCTGGATTGGAAAATTGATTCGGATAAATTTTCGTGATGACAAAAATTTCTTCACGCGGTACGCCGTATTCAGCCATTGCGCGGCGAACACCTTCACCGACGGCGTCTTCATTGTGATACATATACGCAGTGTCGATTAACCTGCCGCCGTTTTTAATCAATGCCATAACGGAATTGACGCAAGTTTCATAATCCAGCGCGTAAGTTCCAAGACCGATTATCGGCATTTCGTAACCGCTATTGAGTGTCACAGTTTTTGTCGTCAAGTTCAACTTTGTCACTTGCCCTTCATTAGGAACATCTTCATTGTAATTTTGATTGTCGACAGCTCCACACGCCGCGCAGATTGTCAAAATTAACGTCGATAATATGAGCGTCAAAAATTTTTTCATAGCATTAAACTTTTTCATTAGTGAGTAGTGAGTAGTCAGTAGTTAGTAGTTAGTAGTATTTCATTACGCATTACGAATTACGCATTCCTAATTACGCATTAAATCAAGCCTTCGTTGATAAGCTTTTTAATGGCAACAAGTACGCCGCCTTCGTCATTGCTAACCGTTTCAAACTTTGCAAACTTTTTCAATTCGGGGTACGCATTCGCCATTGCAAAACTATAGCCGACGGACTTTAACATTGCTAAATCGTTGAGGTAATCGCCAAACGCCGCGCATTCGTCAGGTTTAATGTCAAGCATCTGTTGAACTTTGC
>JAFSUE010000298.1 GCA_017445435.1 Selenomonadaceae bacterium
ACAAACTGGCATGGACGCCATGCAGATAATTTTTTTAATAGCTATCGGCGCGGCGTTACCGAATTTACTTGCTAAGAAAATTTTCGACCAGAAAAATAAATCTGAACAGGAAAAATTTTTGAATGAAGTTTATGGTTCAGATTAATAATTAATGCGGTTAAGCGATTTTTAATTAAGAATTTTTTTTTTTGTATTCTATTATGTAACGGAAATGGCTTGTAAATATAGTGTTTCGTATATATTATACTGCTTTTGAGCTTGCGGCTCTTATAGGCTATGCTGTTTGTTTAGCATTATCTCCACAACCTGTAAGAATCAATGACGCCTCCAAAAAAGCACTTGGATAAAATTTTTTAACGTAAATCATCAATTCAAAGAAAATTTTTTCAGATACGCTTTAACGTCGCCGATTAAGTACAACGAACCAGCCGCAATTTTTAAGCCGTCAGCGTGCAGGAATTTTTCTAAGGCGTCATTCAAATTTTCTACGCCAATATTTTTTACGCCGTATGAAGTCAACGTTTTGCAGAGCGTTTCAACTTTCGCGGCGCGTTTAGAATTTGGCGGTGTGACGATAACAAAATCATCTGCGCGGAATAAAATTTTAACCATTTCGTCAAAATTTTTATCGGCAAGCGCACCGAAAATAAAAGTACGTTTGCCAGTCGGAAAATATTTGTCCAAACTTTCACGAAGTGCCGTTGCGCCGTGTGGATTATGCGCACCGTCAATTAAAATTTTGCCGAACTTTGTATCAACCATTTCAAAACGTCCTGCCCAATGTACGCGCTCAAGCCCAGCTAAAATTTTGTCGTCAGCAATGCTCAAAACTTTCGCCGCTTGCATTGCAACTGCCGCGTTGAACTTTTGATATTCGCCGCGCAGATTTATAAAAACGTCAATAGGTGTCGTCACTTCGTACAGTGGCGCATGATTTTTTTTCGCAACGTCACGAATAATTTCAAGCGGCTTGCCAGTCGCGCCCGTCACAACTGAAACATTCGGCTTGATAATTCCCGCCTTATTCCGCGCAATATTTTCCAAGTCGCCTAAAATATTTTCATGATCAAGCGCAATGTTTGTAATGACGGAAATTTTTGGCGTGATGACGTTGGTTGAATCAAGCGTCCCGCCAAGTCCAACTTCAATAACGGCAATGTCAATTTGACGGCGTTTGAAATAGTCGAAGGCGGCGGCAGTCAACGTTTCAAAATGCGTAGCGTCGACGTTGCAATTTTTCACGCGTTCAATCTGCGCGGCAAAATCTTCCTCACTGATATTTTCGCCGTTGACAGAAATTCTTTCACAGTAACTTTCCAAATGCGGGGAAGTGAACAAGCCGACGTTTCGCCCGTCCTGCCGTAAAATTTCAGTCAACATTGCGCAGACTGAACCTTTGCCGTTCGTACCAGCAACGTGAACTGTTTCGTAAAAATTTTGCGGCTCATTCAATTTTGCCATTAAATTTTTAGTACGTTGCAGTCCTTCCTTAATGCCGAAAATTTCTAGCCAATTAAGATATTTTAATGATTCTTCGTAAGTCATATTATTTACCGCGATTCCTCTTTTTCAGCAATAATATCACAAATTTTTTTCCATTTTGCCAAATGCTCACTTAAAAAAACACAAGTTCTTCTAGCGGCGATTTATTGAGTTTACAAACTGCCCCTAGAAATAGTTATAGGTTATTTGTAATTGTTAAACACATCTTTTAATTTGAGTATGAAATTTATTAATCGTAGTTAGGACGGTCATTGTCATCATATGGCTGAAACTTTTCTTGCGGCTTTTCAGCTACAACTGCGCCGTCAACGCATTTGCGAATTTGCCTTAAATAATCTTTCACGAAACTTTGAAATTCTTCAGGATTTTTCGCGTTCAATTCCTTTAAAATATCGCCGCGCAAATTTGTTATCAGTTGCCCAATTTGTTCAGAAAGATTATTCAATTCGCCGTGCAGATTTTTATTTTCAGCGGAAATGTTTTCATAGCTGGAAAAAAGTTTGTCGTAGTTGTCGGCAAGATTTTTATTTTCAGCGATAAGGCGTGAATTTTCTGCGCGAAGTTCCACAAGTTCATTCTGCCACGCTACGCCTAAATCGTGCGTCGCCGTAAAAATTTCTTTCAAGTCATCAATCTTCTGCATATAAAATCACCTCACCAAAATTTTTTTAAGCTCTTCAAACTTCCCGCGCAATTCGTCACGTTCACGGCTGGCACGACTAAACTCCTCTTGATAACGTCCAAGTTCATTTGAAATTCTATCTTTTTCTTTGAAAAGTTCATCAAACTTGCCGCGCAGATTGTCACGTTCACACTTGATAACTTCCATTTCTTTTTGACATTTGGCAAGTTCCGCCGAAAGATTTTTATTCGTATCTTTAAATTTGTCCAACTCCACGCGAATATTTTTTAAAGCGTCGTTAGATTTATCACGTTCCGATTCAGCACATTTTACGGCGTCTTCCAACTGCGTCAAAAATTCTATGCCCAAGCTATGAAGTTCGTTAAAATCCTCCAGCTGGTCTTTTAAATCGTCCATAAATTATTCCTCCAAATTCAAAAAATGTTGCTCCACAAGAATTATATCTGCGTTGCCGTCATCAAGCATACGTCGTTCATTGAAACGCAACCTTAACCGTCCGTCACGCATCATTTTAAGCTTAAGCAACGGCTTTTCCTTTTTTTCGTACAGCGCGGAATCTAACTGAACTTCTCCTAAGTACGCCGCGTCATCAAAATTCGCCTCGTCGCCAAAAGTTTGGTACAGGGAAATTTTCCAGCCGCAATTATCAAGTTCCACCAAGTCCAAATGCAAATACAAAGTTTCAAATCCTGCTGGCATATTCTTTGCAATGCCCAATTGCAAATTTTTTCCCAAGCTGTAACAAATTCTGTAGGGAATTGCATTAATCGCCGTGATATTTTCACGTTGTTTAAGGAAGTTTGCCGCGCCGCCAGCTACGACTAAATATTTGTCGTCAAGCCCTTCGATAAGTTCATCATTGTCTTCAAAGTCATAGTCCAGCGCGTTAAAAAGGTCTTCGCCAAAATATTCTTCAAGCAAATTTCTAAAATACGGAATGTGCATTGTGCCGCCCAACGCCCAAATTTTTGTAACGTCAGATTTATCAAAACAATCTTCACCCTGCGCCAATTCGCCGAAAAGTTCATCAAGCATTGCAAAAATTTTTTCGCGGTATCCTTCACTTTCCAATAAGGCGTCAACTTCTGCGCGGGTGATTTCAAAATCAAAGTACGCGTCGACAAGCGTTGCGCTAACTGATTCATCGAACTCATCGGCATAAAGATTTTCACGAAGGCGGCGTACAAAGTTCATCTGAAAATCATCAGCATTTAAACATTGCCATCTAGCCGCCAATGCGTCGCCAAATTTCGGCTTGAGAATTTTTTCTAAAATTGCTCTGTCAATGTCAATTCCGCCCAACTTAAGCCCAGCCGCTACAAGTTCCTGCACTTCGTCACGTTCAAATTTTATTATGCTAACGTCGAGAGTTGAGCCGCCTAAATCGAAAATTACGTTGAGTGAATCTTCTTCCGCGTCAACGCCGAAAATCGCGGCAAATGATTCATTAATCACGCCGTCGACGATAAAGCCAGCCTTTTGTGCCGCCGCCTTAATCAAATTGCGCTGATGTTTCGTAAAAATGACGGGGACGGTAACCATTGCGTGTGATTCGTCGCCAGCTGGAACATTTTTTGTAGCGGCGTCAAAGATTTTTTTTAAAATATCTTCAGCAACTTTTTCTGCGGTAACGTCGCAATTCAAATTCGGAATGAACTGCCGCCAATCTTTCAATTCAAGTTTGCGTTTCAAGCCGACAACTAAATTTTCAGGCGTCAATGACCCCATATCAATAGCATATTGCCCGATAGAAAATTCTACGTCGCCGTCTTTATTTTTTTTGTAGAAAATTGCGTTAGGCGTATGAAAAGAGCCGTCGTCATTTGTATTGAGACGTACAGGACGCATTTTCGATTTGTCAGCACGTACGCATTTCAAGTTGCACGCGCCAAAATCAATTCCAAACAAATAATTCGCCATACGTTACACCGCCTTATAAAGACTCATCATGCCGTTGTACTGGAAAAATTTTTGTTCGCCAAATTCGTCAAGATAATTTATTCGGTACGGCAGACGTTCAATTTGATTGATGACGCCAGCTAAATTTTTGTTGGAAGTCTTAACGTTCTGCAACGACATATTTTTATAGTCGTCGTCGGTAGCTTTGACGCCCGCTTTAACATTGACGCTATAAATTCCGCACTGTTCAAGGTACGCATTAAGTTTAGCTAAAAATTCTGCGTAGAAATCGTCAGACGTTTTCACGCCGCGTTGAATAGCCAAAAGCAAGTTGTCAAAAATTATCTGCTGGAAAAGTTTGAAATATTTGCTCGTGACAGTTTCGCTTAATTCTTCGTCGTCAAGGTCTTTCAACTTCAACTTATCGGCGAAAGATTTAACGGCTTTGAAGTGTACATTCAGCAACTTTTGAAATTTTTTGCTAGTTTCAGAATCGTTAGCGATTAAAAAATTTTTCATATCGTCGACGTTCAACGCCTTAGCAATCTGCGCGGGAATTTTTTCTATGTCATTGGAAATAAAAGCGGCGTCGTTAGGTTTCAAGTAAAAAATTTTTTCATCGGGTGTAGGTGGCGTAGGAGGAGTTGGCGACGTCGGAGGTGTTGTAGGATTAGAAATTTGCTGTTTAAGCTTGTCAACTTCATCTTTCAACGCGGCATTTTCTTTTTTAATCGCGTCAAGTTCGCCTTTCAACGTTGCAAGTTGCGCTTTAAGTTCGACAGTTGAATCTGGTTGACGTTTAAGCGCGTCAACTTCATCTTTCAATGTGTCATTTTCTTTTTTCAGCGCGTCAATTTGAACTTGAAACATTTCGCGGAGCTGATTAGTAATTGCCGCCTTGTACGTTTCAAGTTGCGTTTGAAGTTCAGCCGTAAAATCTGGTTGACTTTCAAGTTTACCTTTCAACGTTGCAAGTTCCGCTTTAAGTTCGACAGTTGAATCTGGTTGACGTTTAATCGCGTCGAGTTCGCCTTTCAACGTTGCAAGTTGCGCTTTAAGTTCGGCGGTTGAATCTGGTTGACGTTTAATCGCGTCAAGTTCGCCTTTCAATGCCGCAACTTCGGCTTTAAGTCTGGAAATCGAACTTTCAATTTTATTTTTGTCTTCTGCAGTGCAAAAAATTAAAAACATAAGCTATCCCCTCTTGTAGGTCGTACAATAACCGCCGAAAATAATTTTCTCAACTTCGCCATTTTCGCCGATATAATAAATTATGTGCGGCTGAATCGTCACGCTAGCAATTTTCCCGCCGGCAGTTATATCAGTCGTCGCAATTTGATTAAATGAACTTGACATATTCAATTTTGCCCAATCGTCAAAAGAATCGCCAGGCTGAAAATTTTCCTTATCGACGCCGATTTTTTCAACATACTGTTCAACAAGATTTTTTAATTTTAAGCGTGAATTTTCATCAAGGTCTTTCGCCGAAGTGCTACTTTGCCAAATGTTCAACATAAATTCTGTAACGTCACGAACTTTTTTAGCAAGGTTGAAATTCAATTCGTCGTCAGAAAAATCAGTTGGCGTCGACAATTTTTTCAGCGTTTCACGGACGCGGCTAATTTGTACACTCAACCATTGCAACGGCTTATCAAATAAAAATTCTTCAAAGCCGCGCAGGTCATTCAACTTGCTAACAAAATTTTCCCAATCCTCAACGTTTTTAATGTCAATGACAAGTTTGTCTTGAAATTTATCTTGAAAGTCTTCGTGAAAGTCTTCGTGTGACGTTTCAACAGAAATATTTTCCACAACGTCAACTTCAACTGGCGGCGTGTACGTTTCAACGCGGCGATTATGACTTTGCAAAATTTTTCGCGGTGTACGTTTAGGCTTGCCGCGCAGGCGATTTATCAAATTTTTGATACGTTTAAAAATATCCAATACGTTCACTTCCTTAAATTAATTCAGACGCCTTGTTAATCTTCATCATATTTTCGCCGACAACTGAACCGTCTTTGTGCAAAACTTTGGCGGAAAATTCCAAGCTGGCATCTTTATTTACATGGAAATGAATTCTGACGGTAGTATCAGCCTTTTTCAAATTCGGCGGCAGTTCAACGTTAAGGTCGTCAACGTAAGTTATGCCGTCGTCACCGATTTTTTTAGCGTTGGGAAAATTTTTTATATCGCGTTCGTAGTAAGTAATTTTCAAGCGGCGTTGATTATCTTCCAGCAAATTGCAATCGCAAAAACCTTCGCAGGGGAGCGGTTGCCCTTCGTCAATTATCGTCTGGAAAATGCCAAGTTGCATACCGACGGTTATGGCAATGCCGATTTGGACAGTAGTTTTCTGTTCAGTCCGACTTTCCAACGACTCAATATTTTGTGCAAGAATCGCCGCGCCCTTGCTGATTAAAGTTGAAACGTTGTCAGAATAATTTATGTCAAGTCGCCCAAGTTTTTCCTGCAAAACGTCACGAATCATCGGAATTTGGCTTGAGCCGCCAGCTAAAATAATTTTATCGATACCGCCAATTTCCTGTGCCTTGTCACCTTCAACAATTCGCCGCGTAATTTCCGCCGTGTAATTTATTTTTTCGCGAATCAAATTTTCAAAATCTTTGCGGCTAACGTCGACGATATAATTTTCATTTTCGCCATTCGCCGTAAAAAATGGAAAAGTCGACGTGACATTTGAATCATCAGTCAAATTTTCCTTGACGTGATTGGCTTCCTTATGAATCGCCGCTAAATTTTTCTGATAAAATTCTTCATCAATGCCGTGTAAATCTTCGTCGAAGTCCATTTCATCGAAAGGGAATTTTGTACCGTATTCATCATTTGCCCAATTCAAAAGTTCCGCCGCTAAAATGTTCGTGAGTAAATCGCCGCCGCAATTCGCATCGCCGCCAGTGTCAATTTGTTGGAATACACCGTTTTGTTTTTGAATTAATGACACGTCGAAAGTACCGCCGCCGAAATCGTAAATTAAAAGCCGTTCGGCGTCTGAATCATCGTCGGAAAGTGCCGCAACTGCCGCCGCCGTCGGTTCGTAGACAAGCTTAATTTGATTTACTTTCAAGTTCATGGCAGATGCCGCCGCAGTTTTAATCGCCGTGACAGCAGTATTTTTAAATTTGGCAGGGACGGTGATAACAGCGCGGTCAATCAATCCATCTTCTGTACCGAATTTTTTCACAAGATAATTTTGTACCTGCGTCATCAATTTGTTAAGAAACATTCTGACGGCGGCTTTTGGCTGAATTCTAAACGTTGCGCCGTCTTCAAGCGTGACGATGTAGGGAATATTATCTTCATTGAGTTTGAGTTTAAAGCTGGAAATTTTTGCGGCAGGATTTTTAGCGCTAAGGTTCAACGCCTCCTGCCCAATGAAATAATCGTCTTTCGTCTTGAAATACAAAACGCTAGGAATCAGCGGCGACCCATTGACTTTGAAGGTACGCAATTTTTCAGTATTTTTGCCGTAGCTTACGACAGAATTTGTTGTGCCGAAGTCAAGCCCTATAGCAGTTCCCATTTAATTTCTCCTTTTTAGTGAGTAGTGAGTAGTCAGTAGTCAGTAGTTAGTAGTTTTCATTCCTAATTAGTACAAGATCATTTTATCAAGGTGCATTGTCTGCGGCGTACCGAAAATTCCAAAATGCCGTTCAAAGTACAAATCAATTTCCGCGTTGCTTACGTCCATAAATAAAATTTTCAGCAACTCAATTTTCATCAGCGCCGAATCAGTTTTAGCGTCAGGCAGGTACATTAAAAATTTTCCCGCGTTAAAGTAAACCCGCGCAGTTTGGAACAAACTTTGCGCGGCAAGCCTAAACATTAACTGCCGCCCTTGTGAAAGTTCCTGCAACTTCAACGCCCGCAAGATTAAATTTTGTTCAGCGTCATCAAGCGTCGCGAAAATTTTTTTAGCCGCGTCGCCAAAGTAGCCGCCTTCCAATTCGTCACGCAAAATTTGTTCATAAAAATTCGTAGGCAACGTTCGCAACTCTGCGCGGAAATCGTTAAAAATTTTTTCAACTTCAAAAATTTTTTCGTTCATAATGTCTCCATTTTTAGGAAAAAAATTCTTAATTCTTAATTCTTAATTAAATTTCGCCTGCCCAGTTAAATTCGGGGTAACGCTCCTCCAAAAAATTCAGCACGTAGTTAGCGTAGTCAGTCAAAAAAAGTTCGTCGCCAGAAAATTTTACGCTACAAGTTGGCAAATCGCGCTTGGCACGAAGTAAATTTTCATCGGCGGAAGTGAAATATTTATGTTCGCCGCCGTAGCGTTTAACATTGGAATTGCCGCCGAATTTTCCAAAACTGCACGAATAATTTTCACGCGATAAACAT
>JAFSUE010000299.1 GCA_017445435.1 Selenomonadaceae bacterium
ACAATTTGGCATTGCGCAGAGAGGACGCCGATAAAATTATCGTCACGGAACAGTAAGGAGATGAATTTATGTCAGCTTTATCAGTCGCGTTGACTGGCAATCCCAATACAGGAAAATCTACAATCTTTAATGAATTAACTGGCGCACGTCAAAAAATTGGCAACTGGCCCGGCGTTACCGTCGATAAAAAAGTTGGCGTCATTGACTACAAGGGCAGAAGTATTTCCGTAGTCGACCTTCCTGGCACGTACTCAATGAATGCGCGTTCGCAGGAAGAAAAAGTTGTTAGCGATTATTTCAAAGAAAATAAACCTGACATCGTCGTAAATATCGTTGACGCCTCAAATATGGCGCGTAACCTTTTCCTTACCGTTCAACTTATGGAAGAAGGTATTCCGCTTATTATAAATTTGAATATGATGGACGAAGCGGAGCGGCACGGTATTAAAATTGACGAAGATAAACTGGAAAAAGTTTTTGGAATGCCCGTCACAAATACCGTTGGACGCAGTAACGCCAGCGTTCGGACTTTGCTTGACGTTTTCACAAATACGCGTATGTCGAATTATCACCCCAGCGAACTTTTACAAGAACACATTGACAAAGTTAAAGCGTTGAGAGCTAGCGGTAAATCGGCTGAAACGATTGAGGAAGAAATTATAACTGCGCGGTATGATTTTATTGATAAAGTTATGGAAAGCGCCGTAACGATTAAAGCCGCTGATAAAACTTTAGCTGATAAGTTGGATTCGTACCTTGCCAACGGTGTATCGTCACTCGTCATAATGTTGGTAATGTTTTATCTGCTGTTTCAAATTGCGTTCACGTGGATAGGTCAACCGCTTGCAGATATGCTCGGTGAATTTTTTGAAGAAAACGTAGCGGTTGCGGCAAGTGAAGCAATGGCAGAAGCTGGCGTCGCTGATTGGATGCAGTCGCTTGTATCGGACGGAATTATTGTCGGCGTCGGTAGCGTCTTAAGTTTTGTACCGTTAATCTTCACGTTATTTTTCTGTTTAAGTTTTCTTGACGGCACAGGTTATATGGCTCGCGTCGCCTTCATAATGGATCCGATTATGCGCCGCGCAGGTTTATCTGGTAAAGGAATTATGCCGTTGATAATGGGATTTGGTTGCGGCGTACCTGCAATTATGGGCGCACGTACTCTTGATTCACACAAAGACAGAATGATTTCAATTTTAATCACGCCGTTTTTAACTTGTAACGCAAAAGTTCCAATTATAGCTTTATTTGCCGCAATGTTTTTTCCAGGAAACGCGGCTAACATTGTATTCTTAATGTACATTGTCGGCGTAGCAGTTGCAATTTTAATGGCTAAAGTTTTGGGTTCAACGACGTTTAAAGGTCAAGAATCAACTTTCCTGTTGGAATTGCCACCTTACCGTATGCCTGACATGAAAACTGTTTTGCTTGAAACTTGGGATAAAGGCAAAGGCTATCTTGTAAAAGCTGGCACGATAATTTTTGCAATGTCCGTTGCAATTTGGTTTTTGAGTAGCTTTAATTCTGACGGTATGACGGACGAAATGAGCGAAAGTTACTTATCAGGTATCGGCTCGGCAACTTCGGTACTTTTCGCACCACAAGGATTTGACACGTGGGAAGCTGGCGCGGCTGTCGTGACTGGCGTATTGGCAAAAGAAGCTGTTGTATCGACAATGGGAATTTTGTACGGCGCAGACGATATTTCAACGGAGGCTGAAGACGCTGAAGAAACTTCCGAAGTTATGTTAGCAACGGGAATGGGCGCGGCGTTCACACCATTAGCGGCGTTAGCGTTTATCGTCTTTACGCAACTTTATTCGCCCTGCGTCACGGCATTAGGTACGATTAAAAAGGAAACTCAAAGTTGGAAGTGGATGGCGTTTGCATTTTTCTACACCTGCGCGGTGGCATGGGTAGCGTCATTTGCAGTTTATCAAATTGGACGTTTACTCGGCTTTGAATGATGAAAAATTTTTCCTACCAGCTACTAGCTACACGCTACTAGCTAAAAAGGAGTTGAATTAAAATGGTTGCAACAGTAATTTTAGGCATCTGCATAGCGGGCGGATTTGCTTACGGCGTCAAGTGCATTTACAGAAATTTTACGACTGGCAAGGCGGCTTGTTGTAACGGCGGCGCTGATTGTCCACACTGCGCGAAATGCAAGGCAGGAGGCATTAAAAATTAAAAATTAAGAATTAAGAATTACAAGGTAAAAAATAAAGGTAATCAGCGGCATTTCTAGCGCCTTGCGAAGTTGGACGCGTGGGAACACAAGGACGCGGCATAAAGTTTAATTTACTGAAAAGTAAAGCGCGAGCGCACAAATGCCGCTATGTTTCTTTTTGCTACTTTTTCTTTGAACCTTGAATGTACAATCTAAGTGCAACACTTAAAATATTAAGTTCTGCTAAAATTCCTATAACTCATAAAGAAAGGCAGAAATCAAATCAATCAAAATTGTTCCCTGCGTAAAATTGCCGCTACTATCGGCAGAAAACAAATAAAAAGCGTCCTAAAAAATCACGTCCTCACAAAAAACTTGAACAAATTGCAGGACGTCTCAAACTTGAACATTATCCCATAAGCATAAAACAATTTATCTTGCAATAAAAATTCGATATGCCAGAGCAGAAACATTCAACGGGAAATCGTGGAGTGATAAGAAAACTAAGGCACAAAGGCAAGCCGCGGCGCTGATAGGTGCTTTGAGGGATGAACCATTGGAAAGTATAACGCCAGACAGAGGGAAAGAATTTGCAAGACACGCTCAAATCGCCGCCGCATCAGCCGTGTGAAAGGGTGACGAATGAGAATACAAACGGACTTTTGAGAGAATATTATCCGAAGGGTTGCGACTTTGGGAAAGTGAGTGAAGAAGATTTACAAGATGTAGTGAAAAATTTAAATAATCGCCCGCGAAAGAAATCTGGTACTCAAAAACGTTGCACTTGATTTGACAATTCAGGGCGAATAAAAAAATACAGGCACATAGCAACTCTCTACGATATTTGCTTTATAAATTTTAGTTTACTCGCCTCTTTTATGATTTTAGTTTACCAACACGCACTAGCACAGTTAATAATAAAATTATAGCGGACAATCGAAAAATTTTTTATTCGACTGTCCGCCGTTTTTTTATAAAAAATTTTTTAGCACGTAGCTATAACAGTTTTACCAGTTTTAGCTTGCATACCGCTATTAAATTTAAATTCAATTCCATTTGCATTTGTCACGACGAAAACTGCCGTGTCGGGATGACCAGCCTTTTTAATGGCATCTTTGCTGAATTTAAGCAACGGTTGACCAGCCTTTACAATATCGCCAACCTTCACTAAATATTCAAAGCCTTCGCCGCCCATACTTACAGTGTCAATGCCGACGTGGATTAAAACTTCTGCGCCATTCGACAAAGTTAAACCTACAGCGTGTCTGCTGTCTTCCATAAGTACGGTTACTTTGCCAGAAACAGGAGCGCAAACAGTTTCATTTGAAGGGATAATCGCCAAACCGTCGCCGACCATACCTTCGGAGAAAACGCCGTCGCCAATTTCTTTTAAGCTGATGACTTTGCCGTCAAGGTAAGCTTTAAATTCATTTTCGCTGACAAGATTTTTTTCAGCCTCTGCATTAGCCGCTTCAGC
>JAFSUE010000300.1 GCA_017445435.1 Selenomonadaceae bacterium
ATTTTTTCAGCGTTCATGGAATTTTTAGCGCAAAATAATTTATTGAGGTGAACTTATGCAATTTATTGATAAAAGCAAAATTTTTGTTAAAGCGGGCGACGGCGGCAACGGTAAATCTTCATTTCGGCGTGAAAAGTTTGTGCCGAAAGGTGGACCAGATGGCGGTGACGGTGGCAAAGGCGCTGATATTGTTCTGCTTGTAGATGAAAATATCAACACGCTTTTAAATTTCCGCTACAATAAAAAATTTGTCGGCAAGAATGGCGAAAACGGCGAAACTAAAAATCAATACGGGCGCGGCGCTGAAGATCGCGTTATAAAAGTTCCGCGTGGGACTGTCGTTAAAGACGCCGTAACTGGTGAAATTTTAGCCGATTTAACTTTGCCGAATCAGCGCGTTGTCGTTGCGAAAGGCGGCAGAGGTGGGCGCGGTAATGCCAAGTTTAAAACGTCGTCGCGTCGCGCTCCAACTTTCGCTGAACTCGGGGAACCTGGCGAAAGTCGCGAATTACTTTTAGAACTTAAACTTTTAGCTGACGTTGGACTTGTCGGCTATCCAAGTGTCGGCAAGTCAAGTTTAATCGCGTCGGTTAGTGAAGCGCGTCCAGAAATTGCCGATTACCATTTCACGACGTTAATTCCAGTTCTAGGCGTCGTCAAGCTTGACTACGAAAAAAATTTTGTAATAGCAGATATTCCTGGCTTGATTGAAGGCGCGGCAGAAGGCGTTGGACTTGGTCACGAATTTTTACGCCACGTTGAACGCACGAAATTAATTTTGCACGTTGTCGACGCCGCCGCCGTTGAAGGTCGTGACCCTGTCGAAGATTTTCACAAGATAAATTTTGAATTGAAAAAGTACAGCGAAAATCTTGCCGCACGTACTCAAATTTTAGTTGCAAATAAAATTGACCTGCCGCAAGCTCAAGAAAATTTGCCTAAACTTGAAAAGCTCGCGCAGGATAACGATATAAAATTTTTCGCAATTTCCGCCGTCACTCGCCAAAATGTTAATGAACTTATAAAATACATTGGCGAATGGCTCGACAAACACGGCGCGGAAGTTGAACCTATTGCCGCCGTTGATGAAGTGAAAGTTTTCGATCTTGATAAAGATGACGACGAAGTTACAATCACGCGCAATGACGCCGCAGAATTTATCGTCCACAATAAAAATCTTGAAAAAATTGTTGCCATGACAAATTTTGACAATTCAGAAGGTTTACGCCGCTTTCAATTCATTTGGCGAATGAAAAATCTTGACGCTAAACTGAAAGAGCGCGGCATTAAAGAAGGTATGACTGTTCACATTGGCAAAATGGAATTTGAATGGCGCGAATAAATTGCTAAGTCATGCTGAACAATGAAAAATTGTTAGTGCCAAATTTAAGGCCGAAATAATTTTGGCAGTAAAAGCCTGCATAAATCCGCTTGAGATGTCAGGCGGCTTTTTTATGAAAATTTTTATAAAAAAATTCCTCCTGCGCGGAGGAAAAAATTTAGGGTGTTAAAAAATTGAATGAAGTTGCTTTTTTATGTGCAATGCGCAAAAGTATAGCGTCAAGATAAAAATTCGTCAACCATAAAATAAAATTTCGCCAACTAAAATTTTTTTGCGCACTGCCTTAACCAATAATTTTTCTAGCACCAATAAAACGTGGTCGCCAGTACTCATTGCTCAAAGCATCAACGCGAATTCCTTTGCTAGAGGACGCGTGCATAAAATTTCCGTCACCTACATAAATTCCACAATGTGACGCGCCTGGTTCATAAGTCGAAAAGAAAACTAAATCGCCTGGCTCAAGTTCAGAAACTTTAGCCGCCTTACCAAGTTTGTATTGTTCATCGGCAAGACGCGGAATATTATATCCTAGTTCCTTGAAAACGTACTGGATAAAGCCCGAGCAGTCAAAACCTTTTGGCGTAGTGCCGCCGAATACGTACGGTACGCCGATATACTTTTTCCCAGTAGCAACGACTTGTGAACCTATGCGCGAAGTTATAAAAGTTTTGCCCAATGGAACAGCCGCGCTACTACTAACTGGCGTCGTGTCGATACGTTCAATTTGCGTTGGCGTTTTAATATCTGGTAATGTTCGCCCAGCTACTGGCGGAACTCTTTTTAGTACGCGCCAAGTTGCATTTGTGACGACGCCTGTTACAGTCAAGTTTTGATCCCTTTGAAAAGCGGATACAGCTTTTTCCGTTTCAGCGCCATAAACGCCGTCAAATTCAGTAATCGTGTAGCCGATTAGATAAAGTTTTTTCTGCAACGTCAAAACGTCTTTACCTGTAGAATTTTTTGAAAGTGTCGGTGAAGCAAAAGTCCAATTACTGATTGAAAGTAGCATGAGTACAAGCAACATCAGAGCTTTAAACTTCATTAGAAATCCTCCGACGTTTTAGGGTCGGGGATTTGGCTTTTTGTTTCTCAAGAGGTGTATTAAAATTGTTTCTTAGTCCATTTCCCTCTCCCTAAACAAATTTGAAGGAAAATTTTTGACGCGGTTTAATGTACCTAGTCAAAAAAAATTCCTCCTCAATAATGCGAGCGGCAACGTTGACTCTTGAATCGGCTGGCAGTTCATCATCAATAATCTGCACTTCGCCTTCATACCGTCCGAAATTTGAATTGTCAATCGTCACGTCACCGAAAGTTCTATTTTTAGGCGAATCGTCGGATTTAATTTGAGCGCCAAGAGATTTTAAAAATTGCCGTCCCTCAATCGCACGAATAACAGACTTTGCAACGTCAGGGCGGCGCGTGAAAGTTTTGCTCAAAAGTTCCTTAGAAATTTCGTCATCAGTCATCATCTGCGCGGTTAATACAACTTCGTCGTCTTTAACTTCAGCAAGCGCCTTGCATTCGTCGAAAGTTGGTAAACCGTCACCAATAATAATAAAATCAGTGCCAAGAGCCGCCAAATATCGCGCTGATAAGTCGGCGGAAAAATTTCTGCAATCTTCCAAAGTCGGCAGCCCTTCACCGATTGGCGGTCGGCGTTTACCAGCAAGCGTTGGAATAAATGCACCTGCGGCAATGCCAAAGTCATGCAGAATTTTATTTTGGTTTATGAAGAAATATGAATCAAGTCCCGTATAAGGTCGCGGGTAAAAATTGTGTAGGGCTGTTATGTTCGCAAATTTTGCGTTTAATTTTTTCAGCTCATTAAGAAAATCTTCGTCGACGGTGGAGGCGTTAAGCTGAATTTTGCGCGTCCTACTTAATTTAGCAATTCGCGGCGTATCGAATCCGTCATCAAGACGCGGCGTCACGGGCAATTCTTCACCGTTGAAAAATGTATCTGGGCTTACGTCCAAGATAATTTCAAAATTATTTTTCATAGCGGCGGTTAAAATTGCCAAAAACTCATCTTCAACATTTTCTGTATCAGATGCTTCGGGAATCTGCGCGGAAGTGAAAAGGTACTTCATACCGAGTGAGGAGGCAAACTCAATAAGCTCAAGATTTTCTTGAACGGTATAGCCGAGTCCTGCGTAAACCGATATTCCTTTCTGCATTTGAGTTGCTCCTTTCTAGCTTTTAGTTTACAGAAAAAACTACTGACTACTAACTACTAACTACTTACTAATAAGTTCGTAGACAGCGGCTTTTGCACTGCCATTAAATTTTTTCAATGCGTCAAGCGCTTGCTGTTCAGTACAACCTGTAGCCGTCATAACAATTCTTTTAGCCCTGTCGCGCAGTTTATCATTAGTCGCAAGGACATCAATCATCAAATTTCCGTAGACCTTGCCCAAGCGAATCATTGCGCCAGTCGTCAACATATTCAAAACCAATTTTGTCGCAGTACCAGCTTTCATTCGCGTTGAGCCAGTAATAACTTCTGCACCAGTTATCGGCGTTATGGCAATGTCAACGATATTGGCAAGGGCGGAATTTTCAACACAAGATATTCCAACTGTCGACGCACGAAGTTTTTTAGCATATTCAATGCCAGCTAAAACGTAGGGGGTACGTCCCGACGCGGCAATACCAACTAAAACGTCAGCTGCTGAAAAATCTTTTTTGTCAAGGTCGATAATCGCCGCCGCCGTGTCATCTTCCGCACCTTCCACCGCGCAGGTTAAAGCAACGTCACCGCCAGCAATTATTCCTTGAACCAGTTCAGGATTTACCCCGAACGTTGGCGGGCATTCAGAGGCATCAAGTACGCCGAGCCTTCCAGATGTTCCCGCACCTATATAAATTAAACGTCCGCCGCTTTTTAATTTCTGCGCGATTAAATCGACTGCATTTGCAATTTGCGGTAAAACTTTTTCAACCGCCGTTGCAATTTTTTTATCTTCGTCGTTAATCAGCCGTACCATTTCCAGCGTTGAACATTTATCGATATTTGCTGTTGCAGAATTTCTCTGCTCTGTAGTAAGTTTTGAAAAATCCATTGTATAAATTCCTACAATCTATCATTACGCATTAAGCATTACGAATTACGCATTAAAAATTAAAATTGCTGTTGCAGAATTTCTCTGCTCTGTAGTAAGTTTTGAAAAATCCATTGTATAAATTCCTACAATCTATCATTACGCATTAAGCATTACGAATTACGCATTAAAAATTAAAATTGCTGTTGCAGA